>JALOMS010000480.1 GCA_025455345.1 Thermoflexibacter sp.
AATGGCTTCTTTGACCCCCAACCCCAAAAATATATCAGCTAATTCCTCAAAAGTAACACCTTCACTGATTTCTTGCCGTCCATCTACTACCATAAAAATCACCTCTTTTGCTTGTGTGTAACCTACTGCTGTTCTTGGATTTACGCCTGCTATCTGGCTAAAAAGTTCTTCTTGGTCGGTGATTCGTTTTTGAGAGTTCTCGACCAATACAGGACCACCACCCATTGCCTCCGTCATTGTCCATTTTTTGCGTCTAACAGGTATTTTTTTGGTAGGTGGAGTTTGTTCCAAATTTTGTGTGATAGGATTGGGCTTCGAGTAGGCATAGGTTTTACCACTTGCGGAATAGACCCAAGCAATATCTATTTTATCTTTGTAAATACCTAATGCACTGCGTGTTGGATAGCACAGCCTTGCTTTTCCATCTTTACTTTTTCGTGATACGACCAACTGATTGGTGGCAATAGTTTTTCCTTCAGCAACAATCAAACTTACTGATGATAAGCCTTTGATAGCCGTATCTGGTTTGAAAGTAAAATAGCCACCATTAATTGCCAAAATAGCCTCATTTTTCATTGCTAAGTCAGGCGTAGTTTCTAAACCCTTTCCATTCGCAGAAGCAATGCTTTTGATTTCCAAATCCTTATCTTTTAAGTCTATTTTTGCATAAACTATATGTACTTTGCGATTTGTATTTGGTAAATGTCCTTGAAATTCAAATATCTGTATAGAATTGGGCAAGTGCAATGTTGTATCATTTAGTTTTTGCCACTGGAGTGTAACCTGAGCCTGAATAGTCAAAGAAATAATTAGAAATAGGCTAAAAGAGATAAATAACTTCATTTTTTTGCTTCTTTATAAAACTTGGATTTAAGAAATAAATGCAATAAGTATCATAAAAAGTAAGACGCATATTCAAGTAACAAATTCATCTTTTACCTTCATTAGCACATAACATAGTAACAGCATGCAAGACCAACGAAAATGCTATGAAGGAAGATGGATAAGCTACTTATTACCATCCCTTATTAATAAAATACTGAACATTAGGTGGTTGCCTTACTAACTCATACAATTCGATATGACCTAATTTCCGATTTTCGCTATTCTTTGCCTCCATAATTTTGAAAACTGCTGTTTCTGGAGTATAGTAAGTATGACCACCTATAATAGGGTCAAAATAAAGCCTTTCATCATTCCTACGAAAATAAACATAAGAAACAACAGACTGTTTTTTTGTAAATATGAATATAAATTCTTCATCATCAAGAGTAGGACAGAAGTATTTGTATATTTTAATAAGTTCAAGCAAAGTCTATGATATATTCCGCATTCTTAGTTTTTATTTTGTTAACTTTACAAAATAAAAAATTAACATGACGTTTGAATACATAGAAATAGAAAGAGTTACAAAACTAACAAAGAAAGAGTTTATAAAAAATTATTATGCCCTCCAGAAACCAGTGGTAATTACCAATCAGATTGAAGACTGGGCTGCCTTTGCCAAGTGGGACTTTGAGTTTCTGAAAAAAATTGCTGGTGATAAAATTGTTCCTTTGTACGACAATAGAAAAACTGATTATACCAAAAAAGTAAATGAACCTGATTTGAAAATGACAATGTCAGAATACATCGCTATTTTAGAAAAGGGTCCCACCAATTTACGGATTTTTTCATACAACTTGTTAGAAGAAGTTCCCATGATGAAAGCGGATATGAAATGGCCTGATTTAGACATATATATGTTGAAAAAATTGCCTTTGGTGTTTTTTGGAGGTCAAGATGCGAAAGTATTTATGCACTATGACCTTGATTTCCCAAATCTTTTTCATGTCCAATTCGAGGGGAAAAAGCAGTGCGTTTTGGTTGATCCTCAAGAAACCAAATATATGTATCGCCTTCCTCATTCTTGGCTGTGTCATGAAGATATAGATTTTGATAATCCTGATTTTGAGAGATTTCCAGCTCTGAAAAAAGTAAAACCCTACATCACCAATTTGCAACATGGCGAAATGCTCTATATGCCTGAGGGCTGGTGGCATTATATGAAATATCTAACTGCTGGTTTCTCTTTGAGTTTGCGTTCTCTGGCAGGTCGCCCAATGAATTTAATGAAAGGAATTGCTAATGTGGCATTTATTCGTTATTATGACAATTGGATGCGGAAATATAAAGGACAGGCTTGGCTGGACTATAAAGAAAAAGAAGCTATGCGAAGAACTAATGCGCTTTTGATATAAATGATAGAGAAAAGAATGGTCTATGAAAAAAACTTACTTATATGTCTATCTATATGCAAATCAGAGATTTGCAAGCCAAATAAAGTAGATTATGTTAACGGTGAAATCTACCACAAACATAGGAGTACCTAAAATTTAAAGAGTAGCCTCTTAAGTTTATGAAATTGTTTGTAGTTTTACAAAGTCAAACATTTTTACTTCAAAGATAGTTTGACAATACAAACAAACTTTAAATTATGGATACGCCTACTTTACTTACTCAAAAAAACGAAAAAAAATATATTTGGATTATTGGTATCTTGTCAGTGCTAATTCCTTTGGTAGTAGCTATATTGCTTTATCTGCCAGAAAATTTCCGTCCCCAAGGGCTTAATACTAAGCTATTACCACATATTAATGCCGTTCTGAACTCATTGACTTCTTCGTTACTCATTATTGGTTTTATATTTATTAAAAATAAAAATATTAGAATGCACAGGGCTATGATGTCCTCTGCTTTCGTACTTTCTTCCATTTTTTTGGTTTCTTATGTAATTTATCATTTTTCTCCCGACTCCTCTGTCAGGTTTGGCGATGTCAATCATGACAAGATAGTAGATGATGCCGAAAAATTGGCTGTGGGAGGTATCCGCTATCTATATTTGTTTATATTGCTGACACACATCATCTTAGCGGGAATAGTTGTCCCTTTTGTGTTATTTGCTTTTTATTTTGCGCTTAGTAACCAAATCCCAAGACACAAGAAAATCGTGAAGTGGACTTATCCTATTTGGCTATATGTAGCTATTACGGGGGTAGTCGTTTATCTGATGATTAAACCGTATTATTTCTAAAAGTTTGTCATTATATATCTTTAGAAATAGCTTAGTAATTGAACAAAATTAAAGTAAAGTATTACAAAAATAATACTTTGAATATCAATTAACTGACACTTTAAAGGTGTCCGTTAATTTCGCTTAATTCCTTATTCACAATAGTCTATAAAACTTTTAATCACTCTCTGGCATTGGGGAACGGCTTCTATCATACCCATGTGTCCAATATTTTCCAGAATAATTGCCATGCTCTGCTTGGGAAGGTAACACTGTGCCATACTTGCCTCCAAGGGTACGGGAGCGTCATCTTTGCCTATGATAAACAATAAGGGGAAGTTTACATTTCTAATAATTTCTATTCTTTCTTTTCGGTCGCGCATAGCTTGGAGAGTAGCGATAATATTGGCGGGAGGAAGTTGCTTCGCTTTTTCTATCAATAATCCAATGACTGATTTGATAGCCTCTTTTTGCTTTTGTACAGGTGAAAAAAGAGAAGAGATTAATGCCCTTACGAAGGGTTCTACCCCATTTTGCTCTATGCTTGCGATTGCTTTATCTCTACCTTCTTTGCGTTCGGGACTATCCTCAAAGGCAGTAGAATGAAACATTCCAAACCCCATCAATTTTTCAGGATAGTGTTCTGCTACCGCCAATCCTACATATCCTCCTAAAGAGTGTCCAATCAGTACGCACTTTTCTATTTGTAAGTGTTCCAAAGTAGCGACTAAGACCTCTGCTATTTTTTCCATAGTAGCGTTTGGCATAGTAGGACTTTCTCCAAAATTTGGCAAATCCATGCAAATGACCCTACAATGGTCAATAAGAGGCAAAACAAAATCTGTCCAAAGGCTTTTATCTTCGCAAAACCCATGAAGAAAAACTACAGGAGTACCTTTGCCCTGTTCGGTATAGCTCAAAAGCGTCATTTTTTGATGTAGATTAAGTTATAATAGACTTAGAAGATGATACAAAAACTTAATAAGAAGCCTTTTTCGCTTCCAGTTTCGCCTTTTCATCTCTTGGATTAGTAATATTACTATTTCTGATGTCTGTTTCTACCAATCCATCTCTCAATCGCACAATTCTGTGTGCATAATGAGCAATATCATCTTCGTGAGTAACCATAATGATAGTATTGCCTTTCTTGTGCAATTGGTCAAACAAATCCATAATCTCATAAGAAGTTTTGGTATCTAAGTTCCCCGTAGGCTCGTCTGCCAAGATAATACTTGGGTCATTGACCAAAGCGCGGGCTATTGCGACGCGCTGTCTTTGC
>JALOMS010000481.1 GCA_025455345.1 Thermoflexibacter sp.
GTAGCCTCTTAGGTTTATGCACTTATCATTATTGGTATAAGTGTAACGCTTGTATCTAAAAAGATTCAAGGTTAAGCCTTCAAACAGTAGGAAAAGTGAAATTGTAAAATACTGTTTTTATACTTATATTTGTGTTCATAAATAACAATTAACCATGCCAATCAATATCTTTAATTTGCTTGACCCTGACAAAAGAGCAAAAGAGTTACACAGCAAAATCAAACACACTCATACACAAAGTAAAACGACAACAGCAGTTTTAAACACAGAAGAAGGAAAGGTTTTAGTTGGGTCAAGCGAAAAATCTTTGCGAAAAGAAATTAGAGAAGCATTAGAAAAACATGAAATAGAAGCCTTTGGCGAAGGACACGCAGAAGAAACAGTGATTCAAAATGCAATAGGTTTAGGATTGACAGGGACAGAAATAGGTGCAAGCAGACCAATATGCTTAGATTGTGAGTATATTATCAATGAAAACAACATCATTGCAAAAACAGAATTTAGTGGCAAACCTTCTCAAAAAAGAAAAAAATAAATGACAACGCAATACATCAACGAAACTTTTGAGCAAGCAGTAGAGCAACTTTCTTTTAGAAAGCAACTCGTCTTTGCTTACCATTTAGCAAAACGCTTACTACCTAATTATGAAGTATTTGCCAAAGAAGAAGAGTGGGGAGATAAGAAAATATTAGAAAATGCTTTGTTTTTTATTAAAGAAACAATCATCAAAGAAAAAATTTATCAAGAAAAATTACAAGAAGTAATCGATAGTTTACTTAGGGTAACACCTGATACTGATGATTTTGGAAGTGTGCAATCTTCTCTTGCGCTTGATGTGTGTGTGTTACTGTTAGAAACACTTGAGAGTATGAAGAATCAAGATAAACAACAGTTAAGTAGTATTGCATCTTTATCTTTCAACTCTTTGAGAATATGGATAGAAGACAGAGATAATACTTTTGACGAGTCGCACATAGACAATGACCCACTTATGCAAAAAGAAATCACTTTCCAAAGGGAACTCATCAATAAATTAGCAAATATTGATGAAAAAGAAATTTTTTCACTGGTATAAGCGTAACACTTGTACCTAAAAAAATCCAAGGCTAAGTTTTGAACCATTGGAAATCATTGCACTCTCTGCCATTGTCCGAGTCTTCTCGGACAACTCAAAATTCTCTACCTCCCATCAACCCCTTAATCTCATTCAATTTCAACAATGCCTCCACTGGCGAAATGGTGTTGATGTCTAATTTTTTGAGCATTTCCTTCACCAAGTTATAGTTCGGGTCTTTTGCCTCAAAAAGGTTGAACTGAAAAGTATTTTTGGGTAACTCTCTGATTTTGAGTTTATTCTTGTCTTTCATTTTTTCCTCTTCCAAGCCTTCTAAGACTTCGCTGGCACGAATCACAATTGGGTTGGGCATACCCGCCATTTGCGCCACGTGAATCCCAAAGCTGTGTTCGCTTCCCCCTTCTTTGAGTTTGCGTAGGAAAATGACCTTGTTGCCTACTTCTTTGACCGAAACATTGAAGTTTTTAACGCGCGGCAGGTCTTTTGCCAGTTCGTTGAGTTCGTGGTAGTGCGTAGCAAAGAGCGTTTTTACAAAATATTTGGGGTGATTGTGTAGGTACTCTACGATAGACCACGCAATAGAAATTCCATCATAAGTGCTTGTTCCTCTGCCTATTTCGTCCATGAGTACCAAACTTCTTTCACTCAAATTATTCAGGATACTTGCGGTTTCGGTCATCTCCACCATGAAGGTCGACTCGCCCCGCGCCAAGTTGTCCGAAGCACCTACACGCGTAAAAACCTTGTCCACCATGCCAATTTCCGCTTTTTCCGCAGGGACAAAACTGCCCATCTGCGCCATGAGGACTATCAGTGCCGTTTGGCGAAGAAGTGCAGATTTTCCCGCCATATTCGGACCCGTAATCACCATAATTTGCTGGTTCTCCCCGTCTAAGAAAATATCATTTGGAATGTACGCCTCACCCAAAGGAAGTTGGGTTTCTATCACCGCATGACGACCATTTTTGATGTCAAGTACATTGTTATCAGACATTTGTGGGCAAACGTATTTTTGGTGAACTGCCACCTCCGCAAAGGAAAGCAAGCAGTCCAGCATTGCCAAAATGCGTGCGTTTTCCTGAACATAACTCACGTATTCCGTAGCGGTTTGCACCAATTTCAAGTACAAATTCTGCTCTATGGAATTGATTTTTTCCTCTGCGGTGAGGATTTTTTCTTCGTATTCTTTCAGTTCGGGCGTGATGTAACGCTCTGCGCTGGTGAGGGTTTGCTTGCGAATCCAGTCGTTTGGCACTTTGTCTTTGTGCGTATTGCGAACTTCTAAGTAATACCCAAAAACATTGTTATAAGAGATTTTAAGCGAACTAATGCCTGTTCTGCTTGCCTCTTTTGCTTCGAGTTTTGCCAAATAATCCTTGCCTGAAAAAGCGATTTTTCGCAAGTCGTCCAATTCTTGGTGAATCCCGTCCTTGATGATGTTGCCCTGATTGCTTACCATGGGCGCGTCCTCTTTGAGTTCTTTTTCTATTTTTTCCAAGAGAAAATCACAAGGATTGATTTTATCTGCCCACTTTTTGAGCAAATCATTGTTTGACGTATCAATTGCGCTCTGATTTAATAGATTTTTGATAGGAACAATATTTTTCAACGCCCTTTTCAGTTGCAACATCTCTCTTGGATTAATCCTACCTACGGAAACTTTGGAAATCAGTCGCTCCAAGTCGCCAATGGGTCGCAAGTATTTCAGTAAACTTTCTCTTTCTTCCTCATTATCAACAAAAAATTTCACAATTTGGTGGCGTTCTTCCACTTCGTTCTTACTTTTTAAGGGCATGACTACCCACCTACGCATGAGCCTTGCGCCCATGGGTGTAACGGTTTTGTCCAAAATGTCTATGAGGGGAACGCCGCCTTCTTGCTGTGGAAAAATCAGTTCCAAGTTGCGAATTGTGAACTTGTCTAACCACACATAACGCTCCTCGGCAATGCGCGAAATCGCAGAAATGTGGCGAATTTCCTTGTGTTCGGTGAGTTCCAAATAGTACAAAATAGAGCCTGCCGCCGTAATGCCTTCTTTCAAGTTTTCTATGCCAAAGCCCTTTAAAGAGTTGGTTTCAAAGTGCCTTGTGAGCTTTTCATACGCATAATCAAACTGATACACCCAATCGTCAAGGGTGTAGGTATTGAATCTATCTGCAAACTTTTCCTCAAAATCTGCTTTGAATTTCTTATTGAAAATGATTTCCGAAGGCGTAAAACTCTGCAAAAGTTTGTCTATGTAGTTTAGCTCGCCCTGCGCCGCCAAAAACTCCCCAGTGGAAATGTCCAAAAAAGCCACACCAATCTGATTACCAGCCAAGTGCAAGGAAGCCAAGTAGTTATTTTTCTTCCCTTCCAACACATTGTCATTGAAAGAAACCCCAGGCGTAACGAGTTCAGTAACACCACGTTTCACAATTCCCTTGGCAAACTTGGGGTCTTCCAACTGGTCGCAAATCGCTACGCGCTCGCCCGCTCGCACCAACTTGGGCAGATAATTGTCCAAGGCGTGATGTGGGAAACCCGCCAACTCTATGTAAGCCGCCGCACCATTGGCACGTCTGGTAAGCACAATGTCCAAGATTTTACTTGCTCTGATAGCGTCCTCGCCAAAGGTTTCGTAAAAATCGCCTACCCTAAACAGCAAAATAGCCCCAGGGTATTTTGCTTTAAAGACGTTGTACTGCTTCATCAGGGGCGTTTCTTTGTCGGAAATCATGTTTAATTACTAATGGTAATGATGAATTAGAGAATAAATTCTACTGTATGTAGTCCCAGAGGTACGACAGCTTTGTAGAATAAAAATATTACCACAAATATACAAGTCCCAGAGGGACGTAACTCATTTTTGAAGAAATATTGTTTCGTCCCTCTGGGACTTCATGCCTTATGGTGTGTTATTATGCGCTACAAATAGGTCGCCCTTAGCAGGGCTGAAAGGCAAGTAACTGCTCATGCCTTAAAACACATAGCGATAAGTAGTTTTTTGGATTACAAACTTAGTGAAATTAGTGGTTTTGGGAAGGGAAATTTTTAATTTTATGAGAAATTTTAATTGTAAAACTATAAGATAACAAGACACAAAATGTAAGAAGGGTATTTAGACTTGCAGAGTAAAAGATTACTACTCATTTTTGAAAGAGAAATATTATTTCGTACCTATCCCGATAATGTATTTCAATAGCGTGTAATTTGTTAATAATGAATTTATTATACTCAAAATCATGTGTTTTATAGAATATCCTTTAAAGTAGAATATCCTTTAAAGTAATTGTTAATCAAATAGTTATGAATAAAAAAATACTTTATCGGGATAGGTGTGTATTATTTTATATAAATTTGCAAATAGCAACAAAAGGAAACCTGATAAATCAGGAATATTTATGATTTTATATTTTAAACTTTGAGTAAAATGGCTATATATGATTTAGTATATTTTGGGAAAATTGAAATGGACACAATAAAGGATTATTATTGTGTCAATACAAAAATTGGAGAGAAAGACATCCAATTAGACATTAATTTTACTAAAAAATCTACTGATATTTTTACAATGGATATAATTGAGATGTTTCTTAAAAACATAGAGTATATTGATAATAAAAATGTTAAATCGTATAAAAAGGATTTCAAAGATGGCGGAGAAACAGATGATTATATAGAGTTTTATTTAGATGAATTATTTGAAGAAGAGCTTATGGAATTAGTTGATATAAAATTGAGTAAAAGTAAGAAACAGCAACAGCTATTAAGTAAATTAGAGCTAAAAAGGGTGGGAATGTACCCCGATGAAAAAAATGAAATCGGCTATTTTGGTGTATTTGATTACTCGATAAAAATAGGCAATGAATATTGCGATATGGTTCAAAATGTATGATAATCATAATTTCGCTGTTGAAACATTATTTTAATGGCTGCCTCGTGGTATTGGTCTTTTTTTGAAAAGCAACACGTTTTTCTAACAAAACGCCTATTTCTCA
>JALOMS010000482.1 GCA_025455345.1 Thermoflexibacter sp.
TCTGCGGCAGGAGTTGCGGTAATGGGTATGGAGAAAATAGAATTTGGGTGGTATATGAAAAAAATAGGCTGGTTAGCCGCCGCAGGATATTTTGCTGGTGCAGGAGTATATCTGTTATTGTATCAATTTATGCACTAAAAGTAAAGTAATAACTCTTAATCCGATGTTATGATTTAGTTAGTGAAACCTAATCCTATTTTTAATCAAATCATAAGTTGAATTACTTAGTTTGAGAAGTAGTAGCCTAAAATAAAACATTCATTGACATATTCAATGAATGTTTTTGTATTATTATGTGTTTGATAATCAAATTGTTATGATAAAAGATTTTAAATAAATGATTTCTTCTTCCTTTTTGTATAATAAAATACATAGATTTGATTATATAAAAACATATAAAGTATTCTTAATTTTTTTAACTTACGAAAGAGTTGATAGGTAATAATATGAAAGCTAACTCTCTATAAGTTTTTTAACTAAAAATTTTTGTATTCACTTAATAATTACGCTTACCTATGAGAATAGAACTCCCTCGTGAAGCAGAACGCTTTGGGTCTAATCTTTTTTATGGTGTTCAGAAGATTTATGAATTGGACGCAGGCAGTAGTCAAGACACCGAATTCTCAAGCCAATTTCATGTTGTTCACAAAATTTCTCCAGAAAAAATTTATGAAGTAGAAAGCCAAATGGCTATTATCATTCCTGTTAAAAATGAAAGACTTAAACTATTAGAAGGGGTACTTTGCGGAATACCTCACGCATGTCTTCCCATTATAGTATCTAATAGTACACGAGAGCCTACAAATAGATTTAGAATGGAATATAATGCAGTAGATAACTTTTGCCGATTTGCGAAAAAACGCTATGTCATTGTCCATCAAAAAGATGATTACTTTTCAAATGCTTTTGAAGCGACGCATTATCAAGAGATACTAAATGAACAGGGAATGGTTAAAAATGGAAAGGCAGAGGGAATGATTATGGGAATATTATTGGCAAAGTTTTTAGGCAAAAAGTACGTAGGCTTTATAGATGCTGATAATTTTTTCCCGGGAGCTGTCTTTGAATATATCCGAATTTACTCTTCTACATTTGCTTCTGCTAATTCAATTTTTTCAATGACTCGTATCCTCTGGCATAGCAAGCCTAAAGTGATAGATTCTAACCTATTTTTTGCCAAATGGGGACGTGTTACAAGAATTACTAATAACTATCTAAATCGCCTTATTAGCTTATATACGGGATTTGAAACTGACGTTATCAAAACAGGTAATGCAGGAGAACACGCAATGAGCATTGATTTGGCAATGTTACTGGATTACTCTGCGGGGTTTTCCATAGAAACGTATCATTTTATAAACCTTATCGAGCAGTTTGGAGGTATATTAGAAAGCAAACACCCTGATGTTATGCAGAACGCCGTAGAAATATACCAAGTAGAATCTCGCAATCCACATCTACACGAAGTAAAAAATGAGGAACATATAAAAGAGATGATAGAACATTCGCTAAGCGTAATTTTTCATTCCCCAATTAGTCCAAGCGAACTAAAGAAAGAAATTTTAAGAGAATTAAAAAAACTAAAGATTATAGAAAAAGAAAATAGCCCTATACAACCAACAACATACAAAGCATTACAATCTATTGATTTACATAAATTCTTTTGTAAAATTGACCTAACCAAATATTGCAATTTCTCCACAAATTAATAATCTTATGCATCAATATGTCATTTACTCCGATTTAGATGGTACAATCTTAGACATCAATAACTATTCGCACGAACAATCAGAAAAAGCAATTGGCTTATTAAAAAAATATCATATCCCTCTTATATTTTGTTCAACAAAAACATTTGCCGAACAAGTATATTATCAGAAAATCTTAGGCATTTATGCTCCTTTTATCATAGAAAATGGAAGTGCAATCTTTATTCCTAAAGACTATTTCTCTTTTGCATACCAATTTTCTTTTAACAAAGATGATTATAATGTCATAGAGTTAGGGAAACCTGTTGAGCTGATTCGCCATGCGATAAGAGAAGTAAATCAAAATTTAGGATTTAACCTTAGAGGATTTAATAACATGCCAATAGATGAATTAGTAAGAATAGTTGGATTAGATAAAGAAAAGATAAACAATGCTTTAGCTAAAGATTATACGAAAACATTGGTTAATAGCTTGAGTGAAAATGAAGCCATTAGAATCAACGAAGAACTTATCAAACAAGGTCTTACTCTTTGTAAAGGGAGTAAATACCACTCTGTTATGTCTGCTTCTACAGATAAAGGTAAAGCAGTCAGTATATTAAACAAATTATTTGAAAGTAAGTATCCTCAATTTATTTCCATTGGTATAGGGGACGGAGCAAATGATGCTTCTATGTTTAGCGTTGTTGATAATGCCTTTCTTGTTCAAAGATATAAAGGTTTTTGGGAAAACATATATTCAGAAAAAATTAAAAAAATAGAAGGAGTAGGAGGTAAAGGATTTGAACAAGTAATTATGTCAATAGTTAATTAAATTAAAATATATTTTACTTTATTTTGGGTTTTATGCTAATTATACCAAATTAATTCCCTACCTTTGGAACGGTTAAACTTTAATTTTTATTTTTAATGAATATTTATGTATCTAATATCTCTTTCAAACTGAACGAGGGAGATTTGCAAGAAGCTTTCGCTGAATTTGGCGAAGTTTCATCAGTAAAGATTATTACTGATAAGTTTACTGGTAAGTCAAAGGGTTTTGGCTTTGTTGAAATGGACAATGATGACGAAGCTGAAAATGCAATTGAGCAGTTAAATGGAACAGAGCTTGGTGGCAGAGAGCTTCAAGTTAAAAAAGCTCTTCCAAAAACTGAAAACAGCGGCGGTGGAAGAAGCTTTAGTAACAACGGCGGTGGAAATCGCTATGGTTCTGACAAAGGTGGCTTTAAGCGCAACAACAACAACTACGATTCAAAGAAGAACAACAGATATTAATCATAAAGGTTATTTGAAATTTGGTCTTATTTGAAAAAAAAGCTCGCAAACTTTCGGTTTGTGAGCTTTTTCATTTTAATTATTATTAAGTTTGTGTAGCATATCTATTAAATATATGTTATACAACAATAAAATCATATTAAGACTATTCTTGTGTTGTGCTTTCTTACTTTTGCCAATCAGTTTGCTTTGGTCGCAAAACTATACCTTCAAAGTATTGGCTATCAAAGGTAAGATAACGTCTGATGGGCAAGTATTACGAGTAGGAAGTGAAATCAAATCCAACCAAACGGTTAGTATTGAGGAAGATAGCTGTTACATAGCCCTGTATTATGCTGGTAAAAAAGATGTTTTAGAACTCACCAAAAAGGGTAATTATGCAGGACAAGATTTGGTAAAACAAGTCAATGCCTTAAAAGGCTGGGAAAATGACTTTTTTTATTACGCATTAGGCGAACTGTCCCAAGAAGTTACATTTATCCAGAATCCTAACCGAAGACCTACTACGCCTCTTATTGCCTTATTACCCACAACAGAGCAAAAAATGTACGGAAGAAGATTGTTGTTCAGATGGTTTGTACTCGACCAACTGCCTACTAAGGAAAACATAGTCGAGTTCCAAATATTTGTGTATGACCTTAAAGAAAATATACTTTATCTGAATAGTACAAAGAAAAATTATATGTCTTTGGAGTTAGGAAGCCAAAAATTTCTGTCCCAACCCGCTATCCTCATACAAATTATACCTTCTGATGGCAAGGGAAAAGATTTGGCAAAAGGCTATAAATCAGAGATGTATAGAATAGGAAGGGTAGAAGAAGAAAAAGTAAAAATGATAGACAAAGAATTAGATGAGTTGTTCAAAGATAGAAATAGGGATACCGCTTTTAGCAAATTGGCAGAAGCACGCTATTTTGAGGATAAGAAACTGCCTTTGGATGCGATGCAGGCATTCGAGCAGGCGATTAGTTTATCATTTAATGCGGAGGCTTATAAAAAAACATATAGATTTTTTTTGGAAAGACAGGGCTATCCTTCTGGGATTATAGATAAATAAACGATATTTGATAATGAAATCAACACGCTAATTAGGTTTCATTAAATATTCGTTCTTACCGTTAAAACGGTAAGCTATCGCAACGGCGAACCGTGATTATGAATGCAAACTCGCCGTTTTACGGGCGCAATGCAATTGTGGGAACTCTTCAAGAGAGAGAGAACGTTTATTTCTTGAAAGTCAATAAGTAATTCAACAAAAATAAACGTCTTTTTAGTCCCAGACTGGAAGTCCCGTTAGGGACATAAGCTTTGTAGAAACTAAATTAAGCCCAAAATCTAAG
>JALOMS010000483.1 GCA_025455345.1 Thermoflexibacter sp.
TGACGATACACAGAAGAGGAATACCGGAATATCCTCAACCTTATAAGACGAGGAGACCCGGCACGAGTCAGGCCGGCTCATTTTTTTTGTATCATCGGAAGCCACGACAAAACTCAAAACCCTCAAAATAGCGAAATCCTGGCCTTTTGCAAGATCACTTGTGCCATCGTGGATCTTATTTGGATTCTTCTTTTCGGCTAGCACGTCGAGAGAAGACAACATCATTCATTTTTCTACAAACTCCATCCTCAAACATCATGGGAAATAAGGCCAGCCTGTTCATCGAGCTGGACCACGGCAACGATGTCCCCATCGAGGCCGGCAAATCCTTAAAGGGCAAAGTCGTCTTGAATGTGCAACGTAAGCTGCCAGCGGGCGAGCTGGTGCTACGATTGGTGGGATCGGAATACGCCATTATATCTTCCAGAAAGGGTACCAAGCGTGAAGAACGAGTGATTGCCAGGGCATTTACGAAGCTGAATTTGTTTCAAGGAAAACGCAGAATTTCAAAAGGATTGTACAGTCAACCGTTCGAGTTCTTGTTGCCGGCGTCGTTGCCTTCCAGCACGCAATTTCCGAAAGCCGAGGGCAAGAATTTCAATGGTCGTATTCAGTATCGCTTGTCAGCTGAGATGGGGGAATTTGTGGTCAACAATATCTTTCATGTCTTATCGGCGCCCTTGGGTGACAATGTGGTGCCTTGTATGATAGAGCCAACTTCTCATGCACTGAAAAAGGCCAGGGTTTTGAACAAGGGCTTTTTGTCCATTGGCGCATGCGTGTCTAATTCTCATGTGGGAAGAGGCCAATCCGTCAAGGTCTCGGTTTCCAGCCGCAACGATTCGTTGTGCGACATTGAAAGGGTCCGTGTCAAATTGGTGGAAAAGATTGAATACAAGGCGCAAGGAGATGCGGCAGAATTCAAGCAACAGCTGTACGAGAACAAGGACGTGAATTTACCAAACTTGAGGAGACATCGGTCACAGGACAACTTGAGGCTGAGCAAAAAGAAGTTTATTCGAACGAAGTCCGCAACCTACTCCGAAATTCTAGCGGATCTAGTGGCTGGGGAAAACACGTTCAGAGTTCCAGTTCCGAAGTCAGCTCGAGACTCGTACGACGGCAGTCTCATCACAATTTCACACTTTCTCAAGATCACCTATTACACTGGAGCTTTGACCGAAAATCCATCAACAACAATTCGTACTTGTGAAGAAAGGTGGATAGTAAAGTCAATTCAATTTATTTAAAACTTAAACTTTAAAAAACTATGAATCAATGTTTTAAATCTTATACTATTATCATTTTTTGCTTGGGTTTGGTGTTACCAATGCAAGCGCAGGTCAAGCCTTTTGCACCTGAAATTTTCAAAGACAAAGATGTTTTTGGCTTGACAGTTTCCCCTGACGGCAAGGAAATATTTTTTGTCAAATCTTGGGGTGGGCGGGACAGTTTGGCAATTTTCCACGCTAAAAAAACAACAGATAATCAGTGGACAGAACCTGTAAAAGCCTCATTTTCAAATCAAAGAAATGAGTTTAAGGACATAGACCCTATTTTCTCGCCTGATGGAAGGACTTTACTTTTCAACTCCACACGTCCTAAGCCACAAAATCCTGATAATAAAGACTTTGACATTTGGATGGTGAAACAAAAACCCGACAAAACTTGGAGCAACGCCATTCACTTAGGCGAAATTGTTAATTCTGATTCCTCCGATTTTTATGCTTCTGTTGCCAACAATGGCAATCTATATTTCTCCTCATCTCGCGCAGGAAAATTCGGAAAAATAGACATTTACAAGTCAGAATTTAAAAATGGCACTTACCAAATTCCTGTCAATTTGGGGCAGACTATCAATGATGGAAACGTTAGGTCAAACCCCTTCATCGCCCCAGATGAAAGTTACTTGATTTTTTATGGCTTTGATGAGGGTAGCTTTGGTGATTCGGATTTGTACATCAGTTTCAATGAGGAGGGAATGTGGACAAAGCCTGTGAATTTGGGCAGTTTGGTAAATTCTACCATTGGAGAGTTCTGTCCTTCGGTGTCTGCGGACGGAAAGTATCTTTACTTTTCCCGCTTGAAAAAAGGAGGCGCAAAATTAGAGCAAAGCCCTTTTTTCTTACCTTTTAAACACTTGAAAATAAAGCAATTAAAAAAGAAGAATCAATAAACTTAATTTTTAAAAATCATGAAAAATACATTGAATTTAATCACAATTTTCGCTTTAATTTTTGTAATGATGAGTAGCCTTACTTTTGCTCAAAAGCCTGACAAAGAGGCGGTAAAGGCAACCCTATTGAACTACATAGAAGGCGGCACTTTGGGCGACACTACGCGCCTTTGTAGTGCATTTCACCCATCGGCAAGCATGAAATATCTCGACAAAAGAACCAATGAGTACAAGGATATTCCTATCAAAGAATTTTTGGACAGAGCAAAACAAGGCGCAGGAAAGAAGGTGGAGCGCAAGGGAAAAATTGCTTACATGGACGTTCAGGGAACAGCCGCACAAGCAAAAGTGGAGTTAGTGTATGATACTTTTAAGTTCATAGATTTCTTTAATCTGCTGAAAATCAATGGAGAATGGAAAATAGTGAGCAAGATTTTTTATAGGGAGGAAAAGGTGAAGCAGTAAGAAAGCATCTATTTACAATTTGTAAGATGGACATAAAGAAGATTGGTATGAATTATCAATCTTCTTTTTTTGATGATGTAATATAACTAATTTATTTTCAAAAACTTACCAAATCTCCTTCTTTGATTTGGTATCTATCACAAAAGCCAGCATTGACCTCTATTACGTATTTCGCAGGTTTAGAGGAAGGAATAGACTGTTCGGATTTGGGTTGTGCATATTTTTGGATAGTAACAATTTCTTTTTGGTCATTGACAAACAGTAAATCCAAAGGAAGGAGTGTATTTTTCATCCAAAAAGACTGCATCTCTGTTTCAGGAAAGATAAATAACATACCTTGGGTATCTTCCATTTGAGTACGATACATCAATCCTTGTTGTCTTTCAGCCTCATTATCTGCGATTTCTATATCAATTTTTTTGATTTCTTGCTGATTTTCCTTTTTGATAAAATTTAATTCTCCTTCTTTTTTGAATACAGGAGAGGTTGTCGTTGTTGGAGATGTTTGCAAGTATTCTTCTGTTAATGCTTGGTTTTGTCTTCCAGCAAAAAAACTTCTCAGCATAGGCAAGGCAAAAGGTAATATAAAAGCAAACAATAAAAGAAAGGCAATAATTTGAACTTTTTTACTCATGGATAGTATAATTTTATCTTGCAAAGATGAAAAAAGCTGACAGGTTTTGCAAATCTGCCAGCTTATCACATTTATTTAACTTTTATATAAACAGTTTACTAAAGTTTTTTAAATCTATCTATTTGCTTGAATTTTGATAGACTCATCATGTATGAGTTTAAAAAGTTGGGCAGTAAAGTCTTTATCAAGTTTCATTTTTTCGCCCCATTCTGGACGGGTTTGGAATACTTTTATCCATCTATCTACCTGAAAAACAGTGATATTATTTGCTCGCTTGTAATCGCCTATTTTTTCTACCAAAGACATACGAGTGGCTAATATTTCCAATATCTCACGGTCAATCATATCTATTTTTTGGCGCAAATCGTCCAAATGTGTATTAAACTCCTTATCTTCGGTAGAGGGACGCTTGATTTTTAGTTCATTAAGAATTTCGTTCAGACGGATAGGCGTAACTTGTTGGCTGGCATCACTCCACGCATTATCAGGGTCTATATGCGTTTCTATCATCAAGCCGTCATAGTTAAGGTCTAAAGCACGTTGGGCAATTTGGAAAATAAGGTCGCGCTTGCCTCCTATATGGCTTGGGTCGCAGAAAATAGGCAAATTAGGCAAGGAGCTTTTTAACTCTATCGCAATTTGCCACATAGGGATATTGCGATATTTAGTTTTTTCAAAAGAAGAAAAACCTCTGTGGAGCGCAGCAATTTTGGTAATTCCTGCATTGGCGATGCGCTCTATGCCACCTAACCAAAGAGAAAGGTCTGGATTGATAGGGTTTTTGACGATAACAGGAATATCTACTCCTCTGAGAGCGTCAGCGATTTCTTGGACAGTAAATGGATTGACTGTGCTACGCGCTCCTATCCACAAAATATCAACATCATGCTTAAGGGCTAACTCAACGTGCTGAGCATTAGCAACTTCTGTAGCGGTAGGAAGCCCAACTTCCTTCTTTACTTCTTTGAACCATTTAAGTCCAACTTCGCCTACTCCCTCAAAGCTATTGGGACGGGTACGTGGCTTCCATATCCCTGCGCGTAATACATCTACACCAGAGTTGGTAAGTGCTTTACAGGTATTGAGTAATTGTTCTTCAGTTTCTGCGCTACAAGGTCCTGCTATGACTACAGGTTTTTTCTCATAGTTAATTGAGTTTGTCTTGCCAATCCAAGATTCTAATGTACTGATATTCATAAAATTAGTTTGTTTGGTATGATAAAATTAGAAATATACTTTAGTTACAAAAGTTTTAATTTTTATAGATTGATTTTGAACACAAGTAAAAAAGGCTTGCCGTTCGTATGAACAGCAAGCCTTTTTCTTTGTATGTTATTTTCAACTCATAACATTAGCTTTCTGCTCATACGTTTTTATCGTACCAGAAGTAATAAAAGCTAAAGTAAGTGTTGTTATTGAAATTCATTGAAAAATTTTGTTTTGTGTAATTTCTCACAAAGTTAGTTGTTTTTTGATATTTCACAAATTTACAAGTTATTTTTTTGAAATTTTTTGAAAAAACAAACTATAAAGCATTTGTAAAACATATAAATAATTGATAATAAGGATTTTAAAAAACAATCTAAACTCTTATTGAAATTTTCAAGTTTAGTAGTAACTTTGAAATTGTAAAATCGTTTTATAAGAATTTATTTTTTAATTATTTGATAATGAATATGAAAACAGTATATATTGTTTCTGCTGTACGAACTCCTATGGGTAGTTTTGGTGGGGTATTATCTGGATTTACAGCTACTCAGCTTGGTACGATGGCTGTTAAAGGAGCAGTAGAAAAATCAGGCATAGACCCCGATTTGGTCAATGAGTTATACATGGGCAACGTGCTTTCAGCAGGGTTAGGGCAAGCCCCAGCGCGCCAAACGGCTATTTATGCGGGTTTGAATAAACATACACCTTGTACTACAATCAATAAAGTATGCGCTTCAGGAATGAAAGCTATTATGCTTGCTACTCAAAATATTATAACAGGCGGAGCAGATATAATGGTCGCGGGAGGTATGGAAAGTATGAGTAATGTACCTTATTATGTACCCAAAGCTCGTTTCGGTTATAAATATGGTAATGCTGAGCTATTAGATGGGCTTGCTTTTGACGGATTGACAGATGTGTATAATAAGACTGCTATGGGGGTTTCTGCGGATAATACTGCAAAAAAATACGAAATTAGTAGAGAGGAACAAGACACCTTTGCTATCCAATCTTATCAAAGAGCGGCATCTGCTACTCAGAATGGATTTCTCAAAAATGAAATGGTAGCAGTAGCAGTTCCTCAACGCAAGGGAGACCCTATACAATTGCTGGAAGATGAAGAATATAAAAATGTGGACTTTGCCAAAATTCCTTCACTAAAGCCTGTTTTTTCTAAAGATGGTACTGTAACCGCCGCTAATGCTTCTACGATTAATGATGGAGCTTGTGCGATGGTTGTAATGAGTGAAGAAAAAGTAAAAGAATTGAATGTTAAGCCATTAGCTCGTATAGTATCCTTTGCAGATGCCGCACAAGAGCCAGAATGGTTTACTACTACCCCTACTTTGGCGGCAGATAAGGCATTAAAAATTGCAGGTATGAAAAGTTCGCAAATGGATTATTTTGAAGTAAATGAGGCATTTGCCGTAGTAACACTTGCTTTTAATAAAATCATGGGCTTAGACGATAGTAAGGTCAATGTATTTGGTGGAGCAGTAGCATTGGGGCATCCCTTAGGCTGTTCTGGTGCAAGAATACTTACTACACTTACCAATGTATTGCATCAAAATAATGGGAAATATGGATTAGCCGCAATTTGTAATGGTGGTGGTGGTGCTTCTGCTATGATTATTGAGAAAGTATAATTTTTTGCTTTTGTATATAGCTAAAATTGGTTTACGAGAAAATAAGCAAAAATAAAATTGTTTATTTGAATAAAGATTCCTACATTGGAACACTAATGAGAGCTAATCCTACTTCAGGAAAGTGATATAGTTAATTTTTTCTAAACCTCACTTTTCACATCAATTCAAAACAAACATTTTTTCAAATAGATAGTTATCTTTTTGACTAAACTCGATAATACAATCAATTATACTTTTGGCTTATCAAAATCTAAAATTATCTATCTCCACATTATATGATGGAACTTTTTAACCTTACTACTTTTAAGTGCAGTGAAATTGTTACTAAATACTACAGTACCTCTTTCTCTTTGGGAATCAGGATGTTTGACAAAAAACTACACGCACCCATCTATGGCATCTATGGTTTTGTCCGCTATGCAGACGAGATAGTAGATACTTTTCATGGCTATGACAAGAAACGCCTCTTAGATAGTTTTCGCAAGGATACTTTCCAAGCGATTGAGGATAAAATTAGTCTTAACCCTATTTTACATTCTTTCCAAGTGGTTGTAAACCAATACAAAATAGAAGATGAATTAATCACAGCTTTTTTGCATAGCATGGAGATGGATTTGTACTTCAATGACTACGACCAAAGTCGCTATGAAGAATATATTTACGGTTCGGCAGAAGTAGTAGGATTGATGTGTTTACGAGTATTTTGCGATGGCAATGAAGAAGCATATCAAAGGCTTAAACCTCATGCCCGCAGTCTGGGTGCCGCTTTCCAAAAGGTGAATTTCTTGAGAGATATGAAAAGCGATTTTGTAGAAAGGGGGCGAACTTATTTCCCTCAAGTGGATTTCAAACGCTTTGATTATGAAGAAAAAAAGCAGATAGAAGAAGATATACAGCGAGATTTCGACCATGCTTATATAGGAATATTGCAGTTGCCAAGAGCCGCACGATTAGGAGTATATGTTGCTTATATTTATTACCTCAAGTTGTTTAAGAAAATACAAGAAACTGCTCCTACCAAAGTGATGAATGAAAGGATTAGGGTGCCAGATTCTAAGAAAATAACGTTATTGGTGAAAAGTTATTTTAAACATCAGTTTAATTATATATAAGGGAATAGGTAATCCAACAAAAATAAAAATACTTTTTGATGACAAGTTCCTACCCTTTAAGTAATTGTGCATTTTTATTGTAAAATACGCTTTAGCGTGTTTAGTTCATTATCAAACACTTATACACCCTGAAGGGTATTTTACAGTGTCGATTTAATTTGCTCATGTACTTAAGTATATCAACAAAAATAAACGTTTTTTCAGTTCCAGACTGGAAGTCCCGTTAGGGACATAAGCTTTGTAGAAACTAAATTAAGCCCATAATCTAAGTCCCGTAGGGACGATACAAATATTTGTTAATGAAATAGTTACG
>JALOMS010000484.1 GCA_025455345.1 Thermoflexibacter sp.
TGGATTTTCTAAGAATCCTAATGAAACGTTGAGGATTTGGAATAAGAATCAGGTAGTGGCTGATATGGTTTGGGTAATTCGAAAGTGTAAGCCAGATGTGTTAATTACTCGTTTTCCTACTGATGGTAGTGGTGGTCATGGACATCATACAAGTTCGGCATTATTGGCGGAGGAAGTGTTCAAATATGCCGCAGACCCCAATATGTTTCCCGAACAACTCCAGTACGTATCTACTTGGCAACCAAAGCGTTTGTATTGGAACAAATGGGTAAGGGATAGCAAAGAAGATATGAGTAAGTTTTTGAAGGTAGATACAGGAATTTTTAATCCATTATTGGGTCAATCTTATTTTGACTTGGCAATGGAGAGTCGCACCCAACATAAGAGTCAGGGCTTTGGTTCGGGTAAGATTCGCGGAAAACAACCCGAATATTTGCAATACATCATGGGGGATTCGGCGAAATCAAGCATCATGGAAGGTGTAAATACTTCTTGGAGTCGCATTAAAGGAGGAGAAGTCGTTGGGAACTTGCTTGATGAGGCATATAAGAACTTTAATCCTTTGAATCCTAAAGCCATCTTGCCTACGCTTATTACAGCCCACAAAGAATTAGCAAACTTACTTGCAAAGACCAATGACCCCACAGAAATTTATTGGATAAAAAATAAAAATACAGAATTAGAAGACGTAATCAAAAACTGTGTGGGCATTTGGTTCGAGATTACCTCCAATGATTATGCGGCAAGTGCGGGAGATTCTGTAAATGCCACATTAAGAGTAATTAATCGCTCCAATGCCAATGTTAGACTCAAAAAAATAGACTTGTCTTTTGATGAGGAAAGCGACCAACCCGAAGGCAGAGAAAACAAAGCAATAGATTATATTTTGGCAGAAAATACACTGTTGGAAATCAATCGCAAAGTCATGCTGACTAAGAAAGCACACATCTCCCAGCCCTATTGGCTGAGAAAGCCTGTTATCAAAGGAATGTACCAAGTAGATGAGCAAGAGCTAATTAGCCTACCAGAAAGCCCCCATGAGCAGTTTGCGAGCATAGATTTGGACGTAGAAGGTGTAATGCTTAACTTTACTACACCACTCATGCACAAGTGGACGCATAGGGTAGATGGGGAATTGTACCGCAGTTTTGAGGTCGTACCAGAAGTCATGGCTAACCTCAAATTTCCTACTTATATTTTTACAGACAATACGCCTAAAGACGTGGTAATCACCCTAAAAGCAGGGAAAAAAAATGCAAGCGGTACAGTCAGTTTAGAGCTACCTCAAGGCTGGAGAAGCGAACCTCAAGAGTTAAACTTTAATTTAATCAAAAAAGATGAAGAAATACTTTTTTCTATCAAAGTATTTCCACCCAAAAATGCAAGTAATGCAACTGCTAAAGTCAAAATCAATGGAAATGATGCCGTAGGGATTACGCGTTTGGAGTACGACCATATCCCTTATCAGGTTATTTTCCCAAGAGCCGAATTCAAATTGGTCAAGTTAGATGTCATCAACAAAGCTAAAAATGTAGGGTTTTATGTATCAGAAGCAGGTGATGAAACGCCCAATGCACTCCGACAGTTAGGTTGTAATGTGATAGAACTTACAGATGAAAATTTTGAATCTATGGATTTGAGTCAGTTAGACGCTATCGTAACAGGGGTACGCGCATACAATACGCGCCAAAGATTAAAGTTCCACAATCCCAAAATGCTCGACTACGTAAAAAATGGAGGTGTATTAATCGTCCAATACAATGTTAGCTTTGGCTTGATTACCAATGATATAGGACCTTATCCCTTCAAAATATCTCGCGATAGAGTAACCGAAGAAGATGCCTTAATCGCATTTAATAAAGAAAATCCCTTGCTCAATTTCCCCAATAAAATTACTAAAGAAGACTTTAATGGTTGGATACAAGAGCGGGGCTTATATTTTGCAAGCGATTGGGATAGCAAATACGATACTCCTTTTATTACCCAAGATACTGGAGAACAAGCCAAGAAGGGAATTCAAATTTCTACCCAGTATGGTAAAGGTGTATTCATTTATTCAGGATTCTCATGGTTTAGACAGCTCCCTGCGGGTGTTTCTGGTGCATATCGCTTATTTGCGAATATGATTTCCGCAGGAAAGAAATAGTTTTTTTTAGAAAATAAATTTCATATATTTGCCGAATCGAAATTTTTTAACGAAAATTCAAATCAAATGAAATACAAACGGATTCTTCTCAAATTGAGCGGTGAAGCATTGATGGGTGAAAGAAACTATGGCATAGACCCTAATCGCTTAGAACAATACGCTCAGGAAATCAAGAAAGTAGCCTCACAAGGAGTGCAAGTTGCTATCGTCATTGGAGGGGGGAATATCTTTAGGGGAGGACAGTCTGAACGCATTGGTATAGATAGAGTACAAGGAGACCACATGGGAATGTTAGCCACTTTAATCAATGGAATGGCTTTGCAGAGTGCTTTGGAAAAAACAGGACTTTATACCCGCTTAATGTCGGCAATTCCTATTAATCAAGTTTGCGAGCCATTCATTAGACGCAGGGCAGTCAGACATTTGGAGAAGGGAAGAATCGTAATTTTTGGAGCAGGTACGGGCAACCCTTATTTCACTACGGATAGTGCGGCAAGCCTAAGAGCAATAGAGATAGAAGCCAACGTAGTCCTCAAAGGCACAAGGGTAGATGGTATCTATACCGCAGACCCAGAAAAGAATCCTGATGCGAAAAGATACACCAATGTTTCATTTGAGGAAGTATTTAACAAAGGCTTAAACGTGATGGATATGACTGCATTTACGCTTTGTAAGGAAAATAACCTTCCTATTGTCGTTTTTGATATGAATATTCCGGGAAACCTTCTCAAATTGGTACAAGGAGAAGAAGTAGGTACATTAGTTACTATGTAAACTTTAAAAAGCGCAACTTAATAATAAACGATATGAGTGATATAAATAAAAACTTGAAAGAGTCCGAAGACTCGATGGACAAAGCTCTCAAACACACCGCTTCTGAATTACAGAAAGTAAGAGCTGGCAAAGCCTCTCCCAATATGCTTGATAATATCATGGTAAGCTATTATGGACAGCTTACGCCTCTGCCCCAAATGGCTGCAGTTACAGCAACAGATGCGCGCACGCTCATGGTAAAACCTTGGGACAAAGGCACACTGATAGAAATAGAAAGAGCTATACAAAATAGTGATTTAGGCGTATCTCCTAAAAATGAGGGAGATAGCTTGCGTGTCTCTTTTCCGCCATTGAGTGAAGAAAGAAGAAAAAACTTAGTCAAACAAGTAAAAAATGAAATTGAGAATGGTAAAATCAAGGTTCGCAATATCCGAAAAGATACCAACGAATCTCTAAAAAAACTTATCAAAACAGGAACACCAGAAGACGACGTGAAAAAAGCAGAAGTTTCTGTACAGGCTCTAACTGATAAATTCATCAAAAAATTAGATGAAATGTTGGCTACAAAAGAAAAAGAACTGCTTACCGTGTAGTCTTTGAAGGATAAACAAACAAAATCATTATCTTCTTTAAAATAGGCAGAGTAATATACATCTTGTATTATCTGCCTATTTCTATTTATAGCCTGATTCCTACCACTGAAATATCATCTCTTTGCTCTTCCTTCTGTTGATGATTTTGTAATGCTTTGGTGAGTAGTATTTTCTGCTCATTGATATTGTACGTAGCTATATTTTGGAGTAATATTTTAAAAGTAGCAGAACCCAAACGCCGACGCTCGCTGTCATGTTGGTCTATAAATCCATCAGAAGAAAAATAAACCATGTCGTTTTTCCGAAGTACCAAAAGTTGATTGTTGAATACGCGTTCCCTTTCTGAAAATCCCCCAATCCCCAATCTATCTCCATTGACAGTATTGATTTGACTATTTTGGCAAAAATAGAGATTGTTTTTTGCACCGCCAAAGACGATATTGATGGTCTCGTCATGCTGTTTCTCGAATAATGCCAAACTCATATCCATACCATCACTATTCTTCCCTTCTTTTTGTTTTAATACCTTTCTTATTGCGGCATCCAAACTTTTTAGAATAAGTGCAGGTGAAGTGATTTTGCCAAAATTAATAATTTCATGAAGTAAGGTACTGCCTATCATACTCATAAAAGCCCCAGGTACTCCGTGTCCTGTACAATCTACCATCGCAAAAATCGCTTGTTGTTCGTTCAGTTGGTTAAACCAATAAAAATCACCAGAAACTACATCTTTGGGTAGATAAAGAGAGAAATGAGTATCAAAAAAAGCATCCAACTTTTCTGGCTCAGGCAAAATGGTTTTTTG
>JALOMS010000025.1 GCA_025455345.1 Thermoflexibacter sp.
TCTGGTAAAATTACTAAAATCTTTTTCGAGGAAGGTTCTAACGTCAGCAAAGGACAATTACTATTGACCTTAAACGACGCAGAACTTCAAGCCCAGCTCAAAAGAGGTTTGATTCAGAAAGAGTTTTTAGAAAAAAGAAAAGCACGTAACGAAAAACTCAAAGAAAGAGACGGCATTAGTGAGGAGGAGTTCGAGTTATTAAATGCAGAGCTAAATAGGCAAGTAGCTGAAAATGAGGCTATCAAATCTCGTATCGAACAGACTAAGCTCGTAGCACCTTTTAGCGGGCGTATAGGGTTGCGTTATGTGAGCGAGGGGAGTTATATCAATCCTGCTACCAAAGTAGCTGATTTGATAGATATTAGTACGATTAAGCTAAACTTTGCTGTTCCTGAAAAATACATGGGTTTAGTAAAAAAAGGGACAAAAGTGAAGTTTGCAGTAGCCAGTAATGCAAAAGCATACGAAGGAACTGTCTATGCCATAGAACCCAAAATAGATGCCTCTACGCGCACTATCCAAGTGAGAGCTATATCAAATAACAAAGACAGTGAGATATTTCCGGGAGCTTTTGCCAATATCAGTATTGTACTGAATAAAATAGAGAAAGCGCATCTGATTCCTACCGAGGCTCTTATTCCAGAACTAAATCAAATGAAAGTCTTTGTCGTCAAAAACGGCAAAGCAGAAAATGTCAATGTCATTACAGGCACACGTACAGAAAACAAGATTCAGATTTTAGATGGTTTGAGTCTGGGGGATACAGTCATCACTTCAGGAATTTTACAGATTAGGACGGGAAGCAATGTAAAAATCGCAGAAGTGGAATAATTAGCTAATAACCAATAAATTACAGGTATGCAACTATCTCCACCACCTTGGCATCTCAAAGGAGATGGTCATATATTTATTTACCATTTGACAGATAATTTTATTGATAGTCAATGTTTTATCTCTGATTTCCAAAAAAATAAGAATTGGTTAAACATTGCTTGTGTGATGATAGTAGATTATCACACATCGGGAGTAGGCGCGTACAAAGAATTATTATTTATACCTGCCTTGTTTGATTTTGATAAAAAAAAGGCTTTTAATATTTCCAAAATCTATGTTTCCACAGAAGAAAGTGTTTACAATGGCATAGAAAATTGGGGGATTCCTAAGCAATTGGCTAATTTTAATATCCAACAAACAAGCAGTCAGACTTGCCAATGCAAAGTCAGTCATCAAGATTCAACTTTTTTTGAAGTTTATACCCAATCCTACGGATTAGCTTTCCCGTTGACTTCTCGTTTATTTCCTTTTACTTTTTATCAGCCACTAAGAGGACAAACCCTGATTACTACTCCCACAGCCAAGGGTTGGGGGCGGCTTTGCAAAATCAAGGAAATTAATATTGATAGTAATTATTTCCCTAATATTGCTCAGTTCAAACCATTGATAGCTATTGCAGTAAAAGATTTTAGTATGATTTTCCCTATGCCCAAGATATTAGTAAAAAGATGAAGGAGGCATTTCCATCTTTATAAAAAAATAGGCGCAGTCATTACTATTTTGTTTGAAAAAATCAGAATAAAAGACTTATTTTTACAACAAAAAATATTTTTTAATCAAAATTCATTTTAATTTTGATATTAATAAAATAGATACGATATATTTGTGCTTTGATAAAAGAATTTAAGCGAATCAAAAGTATATGACTTCAACTTCTCCTGCCGTTGATTTAGTGATGTTAGTAGATGATAATGATACTGATAATTTTATCAGTAAACGAATCATCGAACTCACCAAATTTGCTAAACGCACTGAGATTAAAAACTCAGGTAAAAGTGCTTTGCAATATTTAGAATCCGAACAAAACAATGACATCAACCTGCCTGATTTGATTTTCTTGGATATCAATATGCCCATAGTAGATGGCTTTGTGTTTCTGTATGAGTTTGAGAGATTTCCAGATAATATCAAAAAGAAGTGCAAAGTTATTATTCTGTCCAGTTCGGATAATAAAAGAGATATAGACAAGATTGTAAATAATAACTACGTTATTAAGTTTATCACTAAACCTCTTACAGATGAGGTATTGAAAGACTTGAGAGGTTTATTATCTAATCAATAAATTTTCAGATGGATTTCCTGCTTTCCTTACAACAAATCCACAAATCTTTTGGCGTAGTCAAGGCTCTCAAAGGAGTTTCTCTTCATGTAAAAGCAGGTGAAGTACATGCGCTAATTGGTGAAAATGGAGCAGGGAAAAGCACCTTAATGAAAGTCCTCAGTGGGGCGCATCAAGCCGATAGCGGACAAATGCTACTCAATGGGCATCCTTATCACCCAAAAAATCCCTTAGATAGCCGCAAAGCAGGGATAGCAATGATTTATCAAGAACTTACTTTAGCTCCTCACTTGACTGTCGAAGAAAATATCATGCTTGGCATAGAACATACCCAAATGGGTTTCGTAAAAAATAATCCAAGCAAAGTAAAACAAGCCCTTCGTTTACTGGGTCAAGATTTTCCCCTTACTACCCAAGCGAAAGATTTGAGCATAGGAAAACAACAACTTGTAGAGATAGCGCGAGCCTTAGTGGCAGAGGCTAAAATAATCATTATGGACGAGCCTACAAGCTCTCTTTCTGCCGAAGACACACAAGCTCTATTCAAAGTAATACAAATACTTAAAAAACAGGGAATTGCAATTATTTATATTAGTCATTTCTTAGAAGAAGTCAAAGAAATCAGCGATAGTTTTACTGTGTTGCGAGATGGCGAAACCGTAGGTAAGGGAACTATGCGAGAAGTGAGTATTCCAGAGATTATCAGACTCATGGTAGGTCGTTCTGTTGATGAGCTTTATCCTAATCTACCTCACCAGATTGGAGAAACTATCTTAGAAGTCAATAGATTGAAGGATAAACAATTCCTAAAAAATATTTCTTTTTCTCTAAAAAGAGGTGAAATTTTGGGTTTGGCGGGTCTTATCGGCTCTGGACGCTCAGAAACAATACGTGCTATCTTTGGCTTAGAAAAAGCAGAAAATGGAGAAATGACGGTCAAAAAATATCCTACACTCAAGGCATATTACATGAGTCCTAAAAATGCCTTAGATTATGGAATAGACCTATTAAGTGAAAATCGTAAAGAAGAAGGTTTGGCTCTTAATCTCCCTATTTTTGCCAATTTGACGCTTTCCGCACTTCGGCAATATACAAAAGTAGGTTTCCTGAACCTTCAGAAAGAAAAGGAAAGTGCTAAAAATTGGGCAGACCGCTTAAATACTAAATATCAAGACATTACTCAAAAAATAAGCGGATTGTCAGGCGGTAATCAACAAAAAATATGCTTGGCGCGCCTTTTACACCATGAAAGCGATATTCTTTTCTTAGACGAGCCGACCAGAGGCATAGACGTAGGGAGCAAATCGGAGATTTATAGACTTATCCAACAATTAGCCGCTCAAGGCAAAGCTATTGTAATGATAAGCTCTTATTTGCCAGAGCTATTAGGCGTATGTGATTCGATAGCAGTGATGCACCGAGGCGAGATGTCCCCTGTAAAAGATGTAGGACAGTGGACAGAAGACCAAATCATGCTATTTGCTACTTCTGGCTTGCAATAATCCTTTTTATACCAATAATCACTTAAGAAACTACCCCCCAACACCACAGACCTATTATACACATAGCGGAAAATTAAGGTTTAGAATCTGCTTGTTAGTGAGCAGTAAATTGATAATCTTTGTAATTGTAAAAAACTGTGGTACTACTTCCAAAAGGCAAAACTCGCCCATCATCACCAAAGGTGGCAAATAAATGATGATAACGCCCGCCCACAGTCAATTGTCGGCTGTATGGAAATGCTAATGAAAAAAAACAGGAATAATCCTAAACTTGTCTAAAAAATTAGGATTATTCCTGTTAGACAATCGTCTATCTTATCAAATAAAGCTTATTGATAAAATTTACAACGTCCAACCTTCTCTATATTCTCTTTTTACAAATTGATTTGCCTCATCAAAATTTGTTATTTTCATGTTTTTTGCGTCCCAAAGTAGTTTTTTTCTTCCGGGATATCCGCCTTTACCATCTCTCATCGCATAGCTCCTAATCGCCAAATTGCCCATTAATACAGCTTCTGTAAAAGGTCCCGCATAATCAAAAGGAGAGCTTAGCTCCATATTGCCATACCCTTTCATACAAGCCTCTACCCATTGGGTATAGTGTCCTGCTTCTGCCCCTTCTATACGAGGGATAGTTGATTTGGGTAACTCCACTTCTTTCATGCGAGCGGTTGGGAGCAATACAGGCGCGCTTGCATAGTTTGCCATTAATTTGCCTTTTGTTCCCTCAAAAATATATCCATTCCCACCGCTACCCATCTGCTCGTCGGGCAGTAGTTCTTCTGGTCTTTTGGGTACTAAGCCTCCGTCCATCCATGTGAAGTTAATATTCCCTTTCCCATCTTTGCGCGGGAATTTGAGGTGAATAATAGAAGAGGCAGGACAGCTATCAAAATAACTGGCTTCTTTGAAGAAATCTGCCCATGCCGTAGTAGAGCTACATTCCACCTCAGAAGGATAATCAATAGGTAAAATGCGAAATGCCGCATCCATGATATGACAAGCCATATCTCCTAAAGCTCCTGTCCCAAAATTCCACCAACCACGCCAATTAAAGGGTAAATAAGCGGGATTAAAATCCATTGCTTTGACAGGTCCAAGCCACAAATCCCAGGATAACTCTTTGGGAATTTTGTGCTTTCCTGTCGGGGTTGGGATACCTTGAGGCCATACAGGGCGATTAGTCCAAGTAAGTACATTGGTAACATCTCCGATTAGCCCTGCTTCTACCCACTCTTTGGCAGTGCGGACATGGTCAGCAGAGGCATACTGATTGCCCATTTGAGTAACTACTTTGTATTTACGAGCCGCTTCAGTAAGCATACGAGCCTCATAAATATTGTGCGTAAGCGGCTTTTGAACATACACATGCTTCCCTCTTTGGATAGCCGCCATCGTAGCTACTGCGTGTGTATGGTCTGGGGTCGAGACTGATACTGCATCAATATTTTTAGCTTCTTTGTCCAACATTTCACGAAAATCTCTGTAAAACTTGGCATTAGGAAAGTTTTTGCGCGAACCTGCGGTCATACGCTCATCTACATCACAAAGAAAAGCTATTTTAGCTTTGGTATGTTTGGCAAACCCAGTAAGGTCTGATTCCCCTTTTCCTCCCACTCCTATCCCAGCAATGTATAAGGTATCACTTGGCGGCACATAACCATTCCCTCCTAATACAAAACGTGGTACAATAGAGAATGCCGCAGTCGCTAAACCTGCATTTTTCAAAAAACTCCTCCTTGAAAGATGATTGGGAGTATCTTTTTTATGTTTACTCATAGATTTTAGATTTTGGTAAGTTATATGATGAAAATAATCAATATTTCTATGTATGGTTATTCATTATTTACGCAAGTTAGCAAGCAAGACCTTAAGCTCGAAAGCAGTAAATACAGCATAAAAAACAAAAAAAGTAATAGCAAAGTTAAATGTCTGATAATTAAACAAATAAATATAAGTAATTACAATCACCAAGCCCAAAAACAATCTCAATGCCGTAGAACCCATTGTCGCATTATAAGAATCTATGGGGTCTTTGCTACCCGTGCCTTTGAGCATAATCAGGTGAGAAATAAGAGTAATGACACAAAAGTATAAAAGCAAGAACCATGAATGAATAAAGACAATATTTGGAAGGAAATATTGTAGCAGAAGCATCACTAAAGCTAAGCCAAGTGTTAGCACTCCAAGAGATGTAAGAAATTTTTTTTCCAAAGAACAACTATTTAAGGGTGTGTTATTTATTATTTGCCTATTTCTCAAAGTTAATTACTCCAAAAGTAGGACAATATTTGTGCAAAAGCAAAAAAATAGAATTATTAGGAAATAGAATGCGTAAAATTTTGCCTACCTTCGCACTTTAAAATTTGATAATAAGTTGAAAACGAAGTCTTACAAAAAGGATAAAATCAATATAGTTACTTTAGGTTGTTCAAAAAACATCGTGGACTCCGAAGTCATGCTAACCCAGCTCAAGGCAAATGGTTTAGAAGCCAAACACGAGTCTAAAAAAGAGGATGCCAACATTGTCATAGTGAATACCTGTGGGTTTATTGAAAGAGCCAAACAAGAGTCTATTGATACAATTTTGCGCTTTGCTGATGCCAAAGAAGATGGTAAAATAGATAAACTATATGTAGTTGGGTGTTTATCAGAAAGATACAAAGAGGATTTGGAAAAAGAGATACCCATCGTAGATGCTTATTTTGGAACAAGAGAATTGCCTGCCCTACTCAAAAAATTCAATGCAGATTATAAACACGAACTCATCGGAGAGCGTATTACGACGACTTCCAAACACTATGCTTATTTGAAAATTTCTGAGGGTTGTGACCGTCCTTGCTCTTTTTGTGCGATTCCTTTGATGCGTGGCAAGCACCTTTCCAAATCTATGGAAGACTTGGTATTAGAAGCGAGTAATTTGGCAAAAAATGGAGTCAAAGAGTTGATTCTCATAGCTCAAGACTTAACTTATTATGGACTTGACCTGTATAAAGAACGAAATCTGGCAGAGCTACTCAAACGCCTTTCTGATGTCAATGGCATAGATTGGATTCGTTTGCAGTACGCCTATCCTTCAGGTTTTCCTTTGGATATTTTAGATGTTATTGCAGAAAGAGAAAATATATGCAAATATTTGGATATGCCGCTCCAGCATGGCTCTACTAAGATGCTAAAAGTCATGCGTAGGGGTATTACACGCGAGAAGACAGAAGAACTTATTCATACAATTCGCCATAAAATACCTTCTATCGCACTTAGAACCACACTCATCGCTGGACATCCTCAAGAAACAGAAGCAGACCACGAAGAAATGCTTAATTTTGTAAGAGATATGCGGTTTGACCGTTTAGGTGTATTTCCTTACTCTCACGAGGACAATACACACTCTTTCAGCATGATAGACAATGTTCCTGAAGAAATAAAAGAAGAAAGAGCGGCAGAGATTATGGAAATCCAACAAGAAATCTCTACACAACTCAACCAAGAAAAAATTGGTAAAATCTTAAAAGTGTTATTTGATAGGAAAGAAGGAGGATATTTTATTGGGAGAACAGAGTTTGACTCTCCCGAAGTAGATAATGAGGTATTGGTAGATGCAAAAACTAATTATGTAAGATTGGGGGATTTTGCACAAGTCATCATTACTGCCACAGAAGAATTTGACTTGTTTGGTGAGGTGATAAAGTAAACATAATCTTTAATATTCCTAACGAAAGGCTACTTTTAGCTCTATAGTCGCCAAAATAGTTACGGTAATTATTTCAAGAATAAAGTAGGTAATACCCCAAATACTTAAATCTTGATGAAAATAGAAGACTAATCCAAGCGTAAGGCAACAATAAAGCAGATTGGCGATGGCGATAATTTTCATGTAATGCCGCCAATTCTGAACTTTGCCTAAAAAGCCAATAAATGAGTAAAGAGAAAAAACACAAGGAATTATAGCCAAAAAATAAACTACTTTTGACAACACGCCAAAAGTAGTTTCAAAACCTACAAACAATACTATCAACATCAATGCTGACAATAATGCACCTATGCTATCTATTAAAAACAGGTTTTTATAATTTATCTTGTACATTTTCCAATAAAGCATTAATTTACTTGCTGTTATCCTTCTATAACAACACACTTGCCATTTTTTACATCTTCGGAAACACTCTTGTACTTTACATCTTTCTTGACTGTTCCATCTGAATACAAGACCGTAACTTTTGCATTGCGGTCGGGTTCTTTTTGAGCAATAATTGGTTTAGTAATCTCTGCTTTTTCTCTGGACATATTTTTAAGTACCTCGCTATTATCTTGATTGCCTAATAATGAGCCACTGTCCTCTTTTTTTGTTTGCAACTTTTGCCTGCTTTGATTTTGATTTCGGCGGCGAATAGTGTCTGCGTCTTGTACTGCGACCTCTTGTTGTTTTTCTTCTTTAACATTTGCTCTTGCGAGGAAGGCAGTTGTATTTTCATTTAGCTCTCCTATAAAAGCTTGGAATATATCCAACGCACTGAATTTATAGACCATCAATGGGTCTTTTTGTTCTAAAACGGCGAATTGGACTTGTTGGCGCAAATCATCCATTGCTCTGAGATGCTCTTTCCAATACTGGTCTATGAGTGCTAATACTAAGCCTTGTTCCATGCTTTTCACCATCTCTTTGCCCTTACTTTCTACTGTTTTAGCAAGGTCGCAAACGATACCTATCATTTTTTTACCATCTGTGAAAGTAACACCGATTTCATTGATAGTTGCTCCATGTGTTTGGTGTATATCTTTGAGAATAGGGTATGCCGTTTCTGCTATTTTAGCATTTTTTTCTTGATAATGCGTATATGCTTCATGGTACAGTTCGTCTATAAGCGTATCGGACTTGGCGGTATCGAAATGATGTTTGTCTATATGCGTAGAATACCCAAAGAAATGCAATACTTGTAGTCGGAAATTTTCATAATCTCCTTTGTTGTCTTCTACCGCATGGCGCGCATTTTCATAGAACATCGTCATAATATCCAGCTCCAATTTATCCCCAAAAAGAGCATTTCTGCGGCGCGAATAGATTACTCTCCTCTGCAAATTCATCACTTCGTCATATTCTAACAGACGCTTTCTAATCGCAAAGTTGTTTTCTTCTACCTTGCGTTGCGCTCTCTCGATAGAGGAAGTAATCATAGAATGTTGGATTACTTCTCCTTCTTCTAAACCTAATCTGTCCATGATACTTGCTATCTTTCCAGAACCAAACAAGCGCATGAGGTTATCTTCCAAACTTACAAAAAATTGGGAAGTACCAGGGTCTCCCTGACGACCAGAACGACCACGCAACTGTCTATCTACACGCCTTGCTTCGTGCCTTTCTGTACCAATGATAGCCAATCCACCTGCGGCTTTGGATTCGGGGCTTAGCTTAATATCAGTCCCTCTACCAGCCATATTCGTCGCAATAGTAACTGTGCCAGACTTGCCAGCTTCTGCAACTATATCCGCTTCTTTGGCATGGTATTTTGCGTTCAGAACTTGATGGTTTATTTTTCTGATTTTCAACATTCTACTAAGAATCTCCGAATTTTCTACTGAAGTCGTACCTACTAAGACTGGTCTGCCAGCCGCTACTAATTCTTGGATTTCTTCTACTACGGCATTGTACTTCTCGCGTACTGTTTTATAAACCTTATCTTCTTGGTCTTTGCGCGTAATTGGTTTGTTGGTAGGAATTACTACGACATCAAGTTTATAAATGTCCATAAATTCGCCCGCTTCGGTTTCTGCTGTACCTGTCATACCTGCGAGTTTGTGGTACATTCTAAAATAGTTTTGCAAAGTAACCGTAGCATACGTTTGTGTAGCTTCCTCTACTTTGACATTTTCTTTGGCTTCTAAGGCTTGGTGCAATCCATCAGAAAAACGTCGTCCGTCCATAATACGACCAGTCTGCTCATCTACAATCTTGACTTTGCCTTCGTCTATGATATATTCTACATCTTTCTCAAAAAGAGTATATGCCTTAAGTAGCTGATTCACACAATGTATTCTCTGTGTTTTAGAAGAATATTCTTGAATAATTTTGTCTTTTGCTTCTAACTTCTCATCTTCATTCAATTCTTGGCTATATTTCTCAAAATCAGCTAATTCTGCGCCTAAGTCTGGAAGCACAAAGAAGTTAGTATCTTCGCCTTGTTCGGTAATGAGGTCTATGCCCTTGCCCGTCAAATCCACAGAGTTGTTTTTCTCATCTATGGTAAAATACAAGGGCTTATCTGCTTCGGGCATCATGCGGGAGTTGTCTTGCAAATAAATATTCTCTGTATCCAACAGGGTTTGCTTCATACCTGTTTCGCCCAAAAACTTAATCAAAGGTTTGTATTTAGGTAAGCCTCTATGCGCTCTAAAAAGTGCTAAACCTCCCTCTTGCTTGTTCCCTTCTGATAGTTTTCTCTTTGCCTCATTCAATAAATCTTGAACAAAACGCTTTTGACGTTCTACTAATTTTTCTATCCTTGGTTTTAAGTCTTGATATTCTTGTTCTTCTGCATTGCCAGCCCCAATCGGTCCAGAAATAATCAAAGGAGTTCGGGCATCATCAATCAATACAGAATCTACCTCATCGACCATAGCAAAATAGTGCCTACGCTGTACCATCTCTTCTACGGTACGTACCATGTTGTCCCTTAGATAATCAAAGCCAAACTCATTATTAGTTCCATAAGTAATATCTGCCAAATATGCGTTTCTCCTCTGTTGGGTATTAGGCTGATGTTTGTCAATACAATCTATTTTTAAGCCATGAAACTCAAAAATAGGTCCCATCCACTCGGAGTCCCTCTTTGCCAAATAGTCATTCACTGTAACTATATGCACGCCATTACCCGCTAAAGCACGCAAATAGGCTGGTAAAGTAGCAACCAAAGTTTTACCCTCACCAGTAGCCATTTCTGATATTTTTCCTTGGAAAAGTACCACTCCACCAATCAGTTGGACATCGTAATGCAACATCTCCCAAGTTATCTCATTGCCTGCGGCTATCCACTTATTTGCCCAAATCGCATCTGCTCCGTCTATGGTAACTCCTTGTCTTTGAGAGGCAATAAAGTGGTCATGAGGGGTGGCTCTTACTACCAACTGCTTATTTTCTTTAAAACGTCTTGCAGTTTCTTTGACCACTGCAAAAGCGCGAGGAATCAAACCCTCCAAGATACTGTCTAATTGTATATCTCTTTCTTTTTCTGTTTTTTCTATCGAATTAAAAACAGTTTCTTTCTCTGTTATATCCATTTCGGGATTGTCCAGAATTTGTTGGCGCAAACCCGCAATTTTGTTATCTGTTTGTTGGAGAGCATAAGCTATCTCTTGTTTGAACTCTGCTGTTTTTGAACGCAAAGCATCATCAGAAATAGAGGTAAGTTTTTGATATTCAGTATTTATCTTTTCGACATACGGTCTTATCAATTTCAAATCTCTTTCCGACTTTGTGCCGAAAATTTTTGCTAAACCTTTGGTGAGAAAATCCATCATAAAATTACTTAATATTTTCTTATTATTGGGATTCAAGCCTATGCTATCAAAACTAAGACTTGGAACTTTCTAAAACGATTATAATACCAACCAGTACAAGACTGACAAATTGTCTGTATTTTGAGGTGCAAAGGTACAAGTTTTAAGGAGATTTCTTTGAATTTTAGAATAATTAAGTTTTATCTCACCAATAATATCTTAGCATATTTGCAAGTATAGCTTACATAATAAAAGTTTGGAGGTAATACATTAAATATCCTATTTGCTTGATTTTCTGACAGTCTAAATCAAAAATCTATATTATGATATATTTAAAACTATTCTATGGCAAAATAGCTTATTTCACTAAAGAGATTTCTTTGATTTCCTTGATAGAAAGTTTTAAAATTGACCATGCAAATAAAAATAAGAAAGCCGCCGCCGTAAAGAGTAACAGATAGTTTCCTGTGCTTTCTAAAACCCTACCTATGATACTTGAAAACACTACGCCCCCAATGGCTCCGCAAGTTCCAATAAGCCCAGCCACAGAACCTACTGCATTTTTAGGATATATGTCTGAAACTAAGGTAAAAATATTGGCAGACCAGCCTTGATAGGCTGCCGCCGCAAGGCTAATCAGCCCCACAGAAACCCAAAGATTGCCTACTTGGGTCGCTAAAACCACAGGCATTACCCCTAAGACACAGACCAGTAAAGTCGCTTTTCTTGAAAAATCTATGCTTTTTCCCTTTGTGATAAGATAAGAAGAAAGCCAACCACCCAATATGCTCCCTACGTCTGCTACTACATACACTATAATCAAAAATTTACTCATTTCCTTCATATCTAACTGGTAATGACTATTTAAAAACTTTGGTAGCCAAAACAGAAAAAACCACCAAACAGGGTCAGTCATAAAACGCATCAAACAAAGCGTCCATGTTTGGCGATAGGGAAGTATCGCAGACCATGCCAAAGATTGTGGGGGTAGCTCTCCGTCTGCATGAATGTACGCCAATTCTTTTTTGCTTAGGCGTGGGTGATGTGCGGGTTTTTGGTAGAAGGCTATCCAAAAAAATAACCATACAAAACCTAATAAACCCGTTACAATAAAAGCAGACTCCCAACCGTAATTGACCGCCAAATACGGCACAATGATAGGGGCTAAAATAGCTCCAATGTTTGAACCTGAGTTAAAAATACCCGTTGCTAATGCACGTTCTTTCTTTGGAAACCATTCTGATATAGTCTTGACACAAGCAGGGAAATTAGCCGCTTCTCCTAATCCTAAGCTAAAACGAGCTATTGCAAATCCAAGCACTCCACGCGCCAATGCGTGTCCCATACCCGCTAAACTCCAAACAATTATGGCAATAGAAAATCCTAATTTTACGCCGATTTTGTCCAAAATTCCCCCTACACTGACCATGCCTATGGCGTATGCAGTTTGGAAAGCAGTAACTATATTGCCATAGTCTATTTCTGACCATTGGAAAGTAGCTTGGAGGGTAGGCGCAAGTATGCCTATGACTTGTCTGTCGATATAATTAATCGTAGTCGCTAAGAACAACAAGGCACAGATTCGCCATCTATAATTACCAATCGAAGTGTTCTCCATTTTCATATTTTATCTATGTAGTTGTTAATCAATTTTTTATGATAAGAACATGAATATTTTTCTAATAAAATATACTTTAACGTATTTAGTTCATTTGCTACATAAGCGGGTCATTCCAAATCTGCCAAGATTTTTCTGCTTGAAGATAAAGCATAGATAGACCATTCACTGCTTTAGCACCCTGAGCGATGCCTTTTCTCATAAAAAGTGTATTTTCAGGATTATAGACCAAATCATATAAGTAATGCTTAGAAGTTAGTAATGAATAGGGAATCTCTGGGCAGGTTTCTACCAAAGGATACATTCCCAGAGGAGTAGTATTGATAATTAAGGTATATGATTCTATGATTTCCAATTCTAATTGCTTGTAAATCAATACATCTGCTGTGTCAGATTGGCGAGAAACATATAAGAAAGGTATGTTCAAGTCTTCTAAAGCAACCCTAACTGCTCTGGAGGCTCCACCTGTGCCTAAGATGAGGGCTTTGAATTGGGTTATAGGCGCGGTAGCTGAAGACAAAAAGTCAAGTAATGACGATTGAAACCCATAATAATCAGAGTTATAGCCTTTGAGTCTGCCGTTTTTGCTGATTTTGATGACATTCACTGCCCCTATTCTTTCAGCCGCAATATCTATCTCATGCAGAAAAGGTAAAACCTCTAATTTGTACGGAATAGTGATGTTCAAACCACTAAGAAAGGGCTGATTTTTAAGCAATTCGGGGAACTCTTCTATAGTCGCCATCTCAAAAAGTTCATAAGTAACATCTTTGATACCTTCTTTTTCAAATTTTTCAGTAAAATATTTTTTAGAAAAAGAATGTGTCAATTTTTTGCCAATTAGTCCAAATACACGCATGATTTTTAAGTTTAAAATCCTATTTTTTGCAACTTTTATAGAAAAATTTGGGTTTTCCAAAGAGTTTATGATGACAAACTTACCAATTTTTGTATCAGGACAAATTAAAATATTTTAACTTGAAAAAATAACATATTTTCTTTTTTATTCGTAAATTGCTTAGGTATCTTTTTATCAGATTAGATTAATAACTTTATTGTGAAATTTCCCGAAACTTTATATCAATTAGATGAGACTATCCCAATGCACAAAAGTTTTATGGGCAAGTTTATTTTTGGGTTTATTCTTGCGTGGATGAGCATTTGGTTTGGTGGTTTCTTTTTCAAATTTGCGTTTATTGCGGGCGCATTGGCTTTGCTATTGCCTTTGGCGACAGAGTTTTGGAGAGGACAATTAAAATCAATCCTGCTAACCTCTGACTATTTGGAGTTTCGTATTGGCTTAGAAGAACGCACTCAAAGAGTCTATCTATCTGAAATAAAGCGCGTTGCATTAATAGAAAAAGAACATCGCTCTTACCAAAGACCCCAGCCCAAGCAGGAAGCGACTACCGTTCTTATCGAAGAAAATCAGGTAAAAGATTATGACCCAGAGACCAAATGTATTATTAGCACTTCTAATGGGAAAAAATATGAAATTAAAAGTGCTTATTTCCCTGAAGGTGAATTTGGTGAATTTTTAGAAAAACTCCAATCCGCCTATCATGGTCGTACTGTGATTCCTAAAAATCCTAATTTTTCACCGCATATAGACATCGTCCAAACCAATGCAACAGATAGAATAGAGCAGGTCATCTACTCTAATATCAAGCGATTGCAAGAAGACCTTATCCTCAAAAAAGAGTTTGAGAAGAATATGATAGAGGCTTACAAATCTATCTATCGCGTCCGTGATGCTTTTGATATTTCTAAAATCGCAAATATCAAAACAATCTATGAGTTCAAAAATATAGATTATTCTACCAGTTTTATCTTAGAAAATGATTACTTGCCTGAGCTTGATGAGGAAGGTATCGAGTTTGGAATAAATCTCATAGATACAGCCAAAGAAAACTTGGCTTTGGTGGAGAAAAGAATAGCTTTCTATAAAAAAATAGACAAGGAATTAGAAAAAATCAAATTGCAACAACAAAGCCATAAGAAACTCCAAGCAGTAGCCCAAAATCTAAAAGATTTGCAAGAAAAAAATACAAGCAAAATCATAGAGCAGTCATTTACTGGTAATAGCATAGATTTAGAAACAAGAATACTTAACGAGTTAGAAGACCTTTCGCAGAAAGTCCACAATATAGATGACTTGGATAATGCCATCTTGCTCAAAGAACATATTTCCTTGTTCAAAGACCCTTCTTGAACTAATCATGTGGAAAATGATTGGACACCAATTATCAGTAATTTTCGCTCCTAAAAGCATCATCAGTACAAGGCAAATCTATTATTCGGATAAAATTTTATGCTTAAAAACTTTAGAGATTAAAAATTTGTCTAAATTTGTATTGTCTTTATGAATTCAGCACCCATAGTTCAACTGGATAGAATATCAGATTTCGGCTCTGAGGGTTGAGGGTTCGAATCCTTCTGGGTGCATTTTTTAATATAAATCATTGATTATCAAACAGTTGTAAAATAAAAAAATGCTAACCATAAATTTTACGGTTAGCATTTTGCTTTTAACTCTATGTATATCAAGCAGTTACAAACTAATTTTCTTTCCTATTTCTCAAATCGTGTTTTGTAAGTGATTGATTAATAACTCGTTAAAATCCTTGTACCCTTCATAAATCTTTGCCCTGTCCATGACTGCGGAATGTGCCTGTTTGATTGTTTCTACTGCCGCTTTTCCTGCTTTGT
>JALOMS010000485.1 GCA_025455345.1 Thermoflexibacter sp.
TAAGACGTGGAAGAGTAGGTAGCCGCCAATAATATTTATCTAAAAAGACTGCGTATAAATCATACACAGTCTTTTTTTTTCCCCTATTGCAAAAAAAGGTATCCCCTCTTCTGCTCAATATATTTTTATAATAATCTTAGAGAACTTAGCCCGCCATCTACACTAATAATTTGTCCTGTTATCCAGCTTGCTTCTTCAGAAAGTAGAAATGTAGTTAGACTTGCTATATCAATAGGTTTTCCTATGCGACTAATAGGATGCCTTTTAGCGGATGCTTCTTTCTTTTCTTGTGTAGAAAGTAAGTTTTTTGCCAAAGGGGTATCTGTTAAAGAAGGAGCTATTACATTGACTCTAATTTTATTAATAGCAAATTCTGCGGCTAAAGACTTAGCCAAGCCTTCTACTGCTCCTTTGGCAGTAGCAACGCTTGCATGAAATCCCATTCCAACAGAAACTGCCACTGTACTAAAAAGCACAATGCTTGATGTTTCTGACTTTTTAAGGGCAGAAATAGTTTGCTGTATGACTTTGATAGCTCCTAATACATTGATTTGAAAATCTTTGATGAAATCATTTGGCTCAAGGCGAGAAAAAGGTTTCAAGTTTATGCTTCCTACGCAATACACTAATCCATCTAACTGAGGAATATCACTGAACTCATTCCCTTTATCATTTAATACATCAAATGTAATATGTTGGATATGATGTATTTGTGGAGCTGTCCTTGAGGCGGTAATGACATTCGCTTCTTGATTAATAAGGAGTTGAGTAAGTTCATAACCAATCCCTGAACTCGCTCCTACTACTAAAATGGTTTTGTTTTTAAAATTTAACATGATTTTATACTAAGATAATTCAGAATTATCATTTGTATTGCAAAACCTTGTTTTCTAATAAGTTATCATTATATTGATGTAAACACTCGGATAAAATATTTGATTAGATTTATGCAATGAGTAGATAATTATGAAATTAATAGATTAATGATTATTTACTTATGTCAAATATTAAGAACATTAGTTTAATAAAAAGGTTATCTGTTTTTTTACAAAATCCTCTTTATTTACTGCCAACATAGGCTAGTAACTGATTTTGCTGAAATATTTATAGGTACTATTTTTTGATTTATTTTAATATTCAAATTTTTTGCTTCTTCTTCTTCATTTAATATGATTATTGCTTTGCTACCATTGGGATTCATAAAAGCTACATTAGGCAATGTTTCAATAAAATTAGAAGCGATTCTTTTTGCTCCTGGATATACAAATTTGGCAAAGTGGGCAATGGCATAGTAAGAAACATTTTTTGTTATATTTTGATTATCAATGGTTAATGCACCTAAACAATTAGTACAACCGCCCTTTGTATGTGGTTCTTGCTTTGTATCTGCGGCTAAATTCCAAGCCAATACTATCTTACTCCAATTACGAGTAGCTCCAATAGTTACATTTTTAGTATGCCAAGCTAAATCTCCTCCAAAATTGCCATCAGAAGATGTCCATTGTTCGGTAAAAAAAATATCTTTGTCTGGATGGGTATTATGCACTTTAGAAAGAGCAGATATATCACCAGCATATAGGTGAAAGGCGGAGCCTCCGATGTATTTCCTTGCAATAGAATCGTTTAAAATTTTGATGGGGTATTCTGGATGGTCGCAATTATGGTCAAAAATGATGATTTTGGTTTTAATATTTGATTTTGCAAAAGCCACACCTAAATGATTTTTGATAAAATCTGTTTGTTCTGTGGCGGTCATAGTCATACTTGGGTTATTATGAGGATTTTCAGGTTCATTTTGAATGGTAATAGCATCTATATGAATTCCTTCTTTTTGCATTTCTTGTAGATACTTGACAAAGTATTGAGCATAAGTAGGATAATAAATAGTATTTAGGCTTCCGCCAATACTTTTTTTATTAGTCTTCATCCAAGAGGGCGCAGACCAAGCACTTCCCATAATTTTAATTTCTGGATTAATTGCAAGGATTTGCTTTAGAAGGGGGATTAGATTTGCTTTATCTGGTTTTATGTCAAATTTTGTTAAATTAATATCCGAATCTTCTTCAGGCAAATCATTGTAAGAAAATACATCTGCATCTAAATCTGAAGCCCCAATGCTTATTCTTAAATAGCTAATTTTAATACCTGATGTTTTAGAAAATAACTCTTCTAAAAGTTGCTTCCTTTGGGTTGAATCCAATTTTTGATTGATATGGTATGCGCTACCCCCTGTAAGTGTGTAACCAAATCCATCTATTATTTGGAATGTGGAAGTAGTATCTATCTCAATGGTAGGAATAGCATAATTATTATTTGCGTTTTGGAAAAAGATTTGTGTATCAGTTTGGGTAAGTAAATATTTTTTATCAAAGGATGTTCGTAAAATTGACATTGAAGTAGATGAACTTTCTGATGTTTTTTCTTCGCAGGAATAGCAAAGAATAGAGCTTATTATTATACTGAAGATAAAATTTTTCATATTTTCTAAAGGCTAAGTATTTATTGGTGATATTATGAAATAAAAAATGCTTCCCTTTTTTAGAGAAGCATTTTTATTTTATATTAAATAATTTTTCATCAAATATTCTGCGATTTGGACTGCGTTGGTTGCGGCTCCTTTTCGAAGATTATCTGCTACTATCCACAGATTGAGTGTTTTGGACTGGGACTCATCTCTGCGAATACGCCCCACAAATACCTCATCTCGCCCATGTGCATTCATAGGCATAGGATAAATATTGTTTTTAGGGTCATCTTGAAGTATTACTCCTTCCGTATTTTCTAAAATAGTTCTAACATCATCTAAATCAAATTCGTTTTCAAATTCTATATTTACAGATTCAGAGTGTCCTCCCATTACTGGAATTCTTACAGTAGTGGCGGTTACTTGGATAGATGCGTCGCCCATGATTTTTTTAGTTTCATTGACCATTTTCATTTCCTCTTTTGTATAACCATTGTCTAAGAAAACATCTATATGAGGTAATACATTGAGGTCTATTTTATGAGGATATGCTTTATTCCCTTCTACTCCTGCGCGCTCGCTCATAAGCTGGTCAACTGCTTTCTTACCTGTTCCTGTAACAGACTGATAAGTAGAAACAACTACTCGTTTTATTTTATATTTCTTGTGTAAAGGATTCAATACCACTACCATCTGAATTGTAGAGCAATTAGGATTGGCAATGATTTTATCCTCTTTAGTCAGGGTTTTTGCATTAATTTCAGGAACAACTAATTTTTTATCGGGATACATTCTCCATGCTGAAGAATTATCCACTACTGTTGTTCCTACTTCTGCAAATCGAGGGGCGTGTTGGAGTGATGTGCCGCCACCTGCTGAAAAAATAGCAATTTGAGGCTTGAGAGCAATTGCCTCGTCCATGCTTCTGACGGTATAGTGCTTACCGTCAAATTCGACTTGAGAGCCTACTGATTTCTCTGAAGCTACAGGAATTAACTCTGTAACAGGGAATTTGCGCTCTTTTAGCACTTTTAAGATTTCGCCACCGACTAATCCAGTGGCTCCTACTACTGCAATTCTCATTAGAATTATAAATTTTAAAATTGAGGGCGCAATTTACTACAAAAAATTTATTTTTTACCTCATTTATTAATCAATTATATAAGTTTCACTTTCTATTTGAACAAAACTTTAGGCGGATTAGTGAAATTTTGCCATACAATTTCTGCTTTTTGAGATTCAAACTTCCCGTTGAAAACAACTAACCTGTATTTCAATATATAGGTTTTTCCGACTTCTAAGTTCCAATCTTTATTTTTAGTTGGAGAAAAATTTACAAATAAATCTCCTCTATCATATTGATTTTCAGGCCATACTCTAAGAGGTTCTGGGTGATTATAATTGGTAGGATAAGATAATAATAAGACTCCTCCATAGTCATTTTCTGGTAATGCTCCTTGCACTATGCACCATTTGGCTGTACTTCCATCGGCTTCTTTGCGATTTTTGCCTTCTGAAGTCATTACCTCGCTATTTTTATTATCCCAAAAACCTGTAGTGCGCCAACCTAACCCGCCATAGCGATAGGTAAGTAATCGCACTGGCATTTCACTCGCACAGGTAATCTTAGAAGTACTGTCCATGATATAATAATTATCAGAAGGTTGGAATACTGTTATTTTTTGTGTTTCATTGAGAGCTATTTTTTCTTTTTTATCTTTTTTAAATACAATGTGTTGATGAACAGCCTCAAATTCTGAAAATATCTGACCGCTTGATTGTGAGGTAAAGTTGGCAAATCTAACAGTTCCTTTTTTATCATATAAATTCCAGAAA
>JALOMS010000486.1 GCA_025455345.1 Thermoflexibacter sp.
GGTATTACAGTTACTTATTGTATCCAAACTTTTTTGGTATTACTGTCTATTATCTTTTGTTTGTTGATAGCTTCTAAGCCCGTTTTGCCTAAGTCCGATAGACTTCCTATCAAACAAAGTTTGCGAGAAGGCATAGCCTTTGTATTTAGTAATCAATTAATTATTAGTGCTATTTCTTTGGATTTGTTTGCGGTATTGTTTGGGGGAGCTGTGGCACTGCTACCTATTTTTGCTTCGGATATACTCCATGTAGGTGCAGAAGGCTTGGGTTTTCTTCGCTCTGCTCCAGCGATAGGCTCAGTATTGATGATGCTTTTTCTCACCTACCGCCCGATTAAGAAACAAGCAGGAAGCATTTTGCTCTGGTCTGTGGGTGGATTTGGAATATGTATGATTCTTTTCGCGCTCTCGACCAGTTTCTGGCTTTCTTTGTTTTTATTGGCTCTGAGCGGAGCGTTTGATAGCGTAAGTGTATTGATTCGCAGTACACTTTTGCAGACACTTACACCAGAAAATATGAAAGGGAGAGTTTCTGCTGTTAATAGTATTTTTATAGGCTCATCTAATGAAATTGGGGCATTTGAGTCTGGAGTCGCCGCTAAGTGGCTTGGTACGGAGCCTTCTGTTATTTTTGGCGGGTGTATGACTATTTTAGTAGTAATAGTAACTTCGCTGATAGCTAAGAAGTTACGGAAATTAGATCTTTGATTTTATAAATTTGCCTAAGTACTTATTTTCAAATTTGCATTGAATTTAACTAACTTGCAAGCTCAATTTCTTGCATAAAATTTTAACAGAAAATGGAAAAACCAAAATTTAAACATCTCATTTCTACTTGTGTTCCTATTGAGATAGAAAATGTTGATACAGACCAAATTATTCCTGCTCGTTTTTTGAAAGCTACTACGCGTGAAGGATTTGGGCAAAATCTTTTTGCTGATTGGAAAAAAGACGCTAATGGCAATCCAAAACCTGATTTTCCGCTCAATGATACGCGCTATTCGGGAGAAATCTTAGTAACAGGCAAGAATTTTGGCTCAGGGTCGAGTCGCGAACATGCGGCTTGGGCTATTTATGACTATGGTTTCAGGGTTGTTATTTCCTCTTTTTTTGCAGATATTTTTAAAAGCAACTCTCTGAACAATGGGCTTTTGGTAGTGCAGGTTTCTGATAAGTTTTTAACAACGCTTTTCGAGGCAATAAAAGTCAATAATCAAACAAAAGTAGAAGTAGATTTAGAAAGTCAGCTTGTAAAAATAGTAGAATCTGGCATATCGGAAAGTTTTGAAATTAATCCATACAAAAAAGTCTGCCTATTGAACGGGTATGACGATATAGATTTTGTGCTTTCCCTCAAAGACAAAATAGAAGATTTTGAAGTAAGTAGAAGTGTAATGACTTAGACTAATTTCGTTAAATAAATTCCATTTCTTTGAGAAATGGAATTTATAAATCTCATATTCAAAAGTTAACCTCCTCTTATCTTATCCAATACTTCCAAACACAAAACCGCTAATCACTTTTGGATAGAAATAGGTAGATTTTTGGGGTAGGGTATAACCACTATGACAAACTTGTTTGACTTGGTGCATCGTAACAGGATTGACGATAAATGCTACTTGCGCCTTCCCATGAATAATCTCACTCAAACATTCTGTAAAATTTCGCTCATAGCTGATATGGGGGCTACTGCGCTGTAATTTGCCTTCTATTCCCAAAGTTTCTTGAAACACAAAATAGTGCAAAACAGTCAAATCTAATTTTTTGACTAATAAGGGAAAATCCCAATCCAAATTATTAAAATACTCTTCTTTTAAAGTTATTTTAAAGGCACTTTCTGTTCCCTCGTTTGACTGCTCGCACAAGATAATGCCAAAAGTCCATAATTTTCCACTAATTATTTCATTCAAATCACACACATTATCAACCTGTTGTATTTTAAAATATTTTTCTAATTTTTGTAAAAAAGTAGTAGCATCATAAGGAGGAAAGTTCTTAAGTAAACGATGTGTAGGTAATATTTTCAAATCCTCTGATTCGCTATTGGACAGAAACATCAAATGGAAGTGATAGTCTTCTTCTGTTGAATCAGGTGTGTTTTTTGCGGAAAATTTGTGTTTCAGGGCAAGCGAACTTTCGTAGCGATGATGTCCGTCTGCCAAGATGATTTGTTTGTCTTTTAGGTATTGTCTAAACAAGGAGATAGTTTGTGGGTCATCTATTTTGGCGAGTACATCTCTTACTCCTTGATAATCTTCGGTTTCATAAATTGGATTTTGCATAGCCTTGTCCATGTAAGGCTCTAACAGATGTTTTTCATCGGTATAGATTCCATGCGTAGGGCTTGTATTGAGCATGGTTTTTTCCAATAGCTCTATTCTATCATTGACGGCATGAGGTATAGTATTTTCGTGCCTAAGTAATACATTCTCATGCCAATCATAAGCCCTTATCATACAAATAAAGCCCTTACGACAAAGCACCTCAAGATGCTCAGGTAATGAAAAATATTGATAATAGACATAAATAGCAGGTTTTTCATCTTGAGAGATAATTTTCTCCTCTTTCCATTTTTTAAAAGTTTCTGCCGCTATATCTCCTGCACTTCTGTTTGTATCTTGGACTAAAGGTACAGAGAGATGAATACTATTGTACTGATGTTGATAAAGTCTGTGTCTTTGTTGTTCGGAAACTACATCAAAGAGAGGAGCGGTTAGTTCACCTATTTGAGGTCTAAGCACTTCACTGTATCGCCATGCTCTAAAAGGGCGTATATCTGCCATGAATGTCTATTGGTTATGGTAATGCAAAAACAGCAATCAATATAAATCAAGGGATAAAAACTATGCAGTCAGTAAGCTATTTAGCCACTCTTCGGCTTCTTGTTTATCGGAAAAATAGGCTAATTTGGATTCCTGCCGCTTGACTTCCCCTGCGATTCGTGTAGTTGAGAGTTTGGATATTTCTTCCTTTGGAAGGACAATAGCCGTAACCGCTAATCCTGACTCTTGTATCATTTTTACACTTGGATAAATCACTTTCTCTTGGACGATACTGGGCGTAGTTAGCAGTTCTGAAGTATCATTTAATAATTGGAAATTAGGTTTCAGCAAACGAATAGCTTTTTGAATATCAGCAAGATAGTCTGCCAATGCTTCGGGACTACGCCAGAAACCTATCGCTTTGCTATACAAGCGATTAGTGGCTTGATTTACTTCTAATTCGTAAAGGTTGGTTTTAGCAATGGTAATCAGAGGATTGGACATAGATAAAACATAATAATTTTGGCAAAGGTAATAAAAATAAAATTTCTGTAAAATTTTTGTAGTTTTCCTTTTTTACTTTCTAAAACTATTATCTTTAAATGCTACTCTTGTAGTCTTTTATTTATTTAAACGATACATTTATTTTAAACCATTAGTAAATATGAACTTAAAGATACGTATGCAGTTGTCATTTATGATGTTTGTCGAGTATTTTGTTTGGGGTGCTTGGTATGTAACCATGGGACCTTACTTGATAGAAACCCTTAAAGCAACTGGTAATCAAAATGGAAATGCTTATGCCGCATTGTCTATTGCTACCATGATTTCCCCTTTTGTCGTGGGCTTAATTGCAGACCGATTTTTTGCCGCCCAAAAGTTTATGGGGGTTTTGCATTTATTAGGTGCTGTCTTGCTTTATCTTTGTACACAAATCACTGACCCCGATTTGTTTTTTTGGGTTATTTTGGGCTATTGTTTGTTGTATATGCCTACCATTGCTTTGTCTAATTCTATTGCATTTAACCAATTGACAGATGCAGGCAAGCAATTCCCCAATATTAGGGTTTGGGGAACTATTGGTTGGATTGTGGTTGGTCAGTTTTTAGGAAGGGTAAAGTTAGAAGGAATTGACAACATCGCTTTGACTGCAATACCATTTTACATTGCTACGGGCGCATCTTTATTTTTGGGAGTTTATTCATTTTTCTTGCCCAATACTCCACCCAAAAGCACTCAAAAAGCAAGTATTTCTCAGGTTTTAGGTTTGGACGCTTTGGTACTCTTTAACAATCGCTCTTATTTAATATTCTTTATTGCCTCTATTCTTATTTGTATCCCCTTATCATTTTATTACAGCTTTGCAGGTTCTTTTTTGACGCAAATAGGCATGGAAAATGTTACTGCCAATATGACCATGGGACAGATTTCAGAAGCCTTATTTATGATTGCTATTCCCCTGCTTTATGTACGTCTTGGTGTGAAAAACATCTTGATTTTGGCAATGTTAGCATGGATTAGTCGTTTTCTTGGGATTATCTTACATGGGGTTTGCTATGATTTTTTCTTTGTAACAGGTTATATCTATACTGAAGAAAAAGCGGGGGAAAAAATTAAAAATGCCGCACAGGGTTTGATTACTTTTGCGACTTATGGTGTAGGAATGTTTATCGGCTCTAAGGTATCAGGAATCGTATTTGATGCTTACAAAGATGAAGCAGGAGTTGTAGCTTGGCTATCATTTTGGCTATTCCCTGTGATGGTAACCGTAGGCGTTTTGCTATTATTTCTACTATTTTTTAGAGATAGCAAACCCAAAACTGCTCCTACTTCATAAAAGAATCAGTGATACTTTTTTCTCCTCTATTGGTCTTGAACAAGGCATTCAAGACCAAGAAAAATCTTGAAAAATTCAGACAGTTTATTTACTCTGATTACTAAAAAGTTACTCACTTAAAATCATTCGCTATGGCAAATTTAATCTTAAAACTTGGAGACCTTGACCGAAAAATTGATAAACATGAAATTGTTAATATCGCCAACGAAAATGGACAATCTGTCATTGACAGTAAGAAATATGATTTGCTCAAAGTTTACATTGAATTGAAACGCTATGAGGTATATTTGAAAACTCTTATTGACAAAATTAAAGAACATGCTTTTGTGCAAGCGACAGTTCATTCGACACAAAACAAGAACAACAGAAAGACATTTTTATATGCAAATACAAAAGTAGCAATTTCAACACGAACAGTTTGGGATTTTTC
>JALOMS010000487.1 GCA_025455345.1 Thermoflexibacter sp.
TTTCTGTAACCATTGGTAACATAGAGGTCTTTCCAGCCGTCATTGTCAAAATCGGCAAAGAGAGCCGCCCAACTCCAATCGGTTTTTTCCACGCCTGCCAACTGCCCTATCTCGCTGAAAGTGCCGTTTCCATTGTTCAGTTGCAAGGTATTTCTCACAAATTGCGGTTGATATTTTAAAAATTGGTTATTGAGCATATTGTAGCGGTCAGTGTTGGCATTCATCATCATCATCTTTTGGCGTTTGTTGTCCTCGGGCAACATATCCAAAACGACAATATCGCTCCACCCATCGTTGTTATAATCTGCAATGTCCGTTCCCATGCCGTTATAAGTTTGGTGCATGAGGGTTTCTGCAATTTGGTTGGTGAAAGTGCCATTTCCATTGTTGATATACATTAAATCGTTGGTAATGAAATCATTGGCAACGTAAATATCTTGCCAACCGTCTTTGTTTAAATCAGCAATCACCAAGCCCAAACCGTAGCCGTCAAAGACAATTCCTGCTTCTTTGGAAACGTCTTTGAAAGTAGGGTGTCCGTTTGTGCCAACGCCTTCATTCCTATACAACTTGTCCGTATTGGGCGCGCTCCCGTCCGTAACTTTTGGGCGAATGCGATTATGGCTTTCTTTTTCTAACCAATTGTTTAAGAGGTACATATCCAAATCTCCATCTCTGTCATAGTCAAAAAAAGCGGCTTGGGTAGAGTAAGAAGTATCTGCCAAGTTGTAGTCTTTTGCCATTTCTTTGAAGGTTGGAATTCCCTTTTTAACCCCTTGATTAACAAAGAGTAAGTTCTCATTGCTTTTGTTCCAAAGGTCATTGTGCGCCACGCAAACGTAAATATCGAGCAGTCCGTCTGCGTTTACATCTGCCAGCGAAACGCCCGTAGCCCAACTGTCAGTTTTTAGCCCTGCTTTTTCAGTGATGTCCTCAAACTTAAAATTGCCCTTGTTTAGATAAAAACGGCAGGAAACTTGGTTGCCCGAAAAGAAAATATCAGGCAAGCTATCGCCATTGAAATCGCCTACGCCCACACCTGCCCCATTGTACATATACATATAATACAGCACATTAAGCGTATCGTCAGGGGTAATATTATTCGCAAAGTCAATCCCCGATTCGCTTGGAGAGATTTGAGAAAATAGGGTGTTAGGTTGCTTGTCTTGGCAAGAAAAGAGAAAAAATAAGGCAATGACGGAGCAAGCAAAAAAATGGAGGTTCTTCATTTGAAAATTGAAAGTTTGCGTTTTAGTTTTTTTGTTCTGGTTCACAATGTTAAGTTAGTCAAGATTTGCAACCGTTGCAGAACAATCTTGACTCGTTTAAAATCCGCGTTATTGCAATTGCAAATTCGGACTAACAAATGAGTCTTGTATCTATTTAGTTTCAAGTATTACCTTTAAATAGAACTATTAACACTTGAACCAGACGTAGTTAAATTAGTTATTTTAGCACTATGAAATAATTTGTTTGGCATGTTCTTTTGCTTTTACTTTGGTAATGATATTAGTGATGATGCCCTTCTCATCAATGATGAATGTTGTTCTTATTGTTCCCATGTAAGGTTTGCCAAACATTTTTTTCTCTTTCCATGTATCATACAAAAAATGAATTTTATTATCTGTATCAGCTATCAATCTAAAGGGCAGTTGATACTTTGCAATAAATTTCCTATGTGTTTTTTCATCATCACTACTAATACCTATGACTTCGTATCCTTTCTTTTTAAGGTCTTCATAATTGTCGCGAAGATTACAAGCCTGCTCGGTACAAACTTCAGTCAGGTCTCTTGGATAGAAGTAAAGAATTACTTTTTTATTTTTGAAATCAGATAATTTGATAGAATTACCATCTTGGTCTATTCCTTCAAAATCAGGAGCTTTATCACCTATTTTTAAAATTGTCATTGGCTAATCAAATTGAATATTTGTTTAATTTTGTTTGGATAGTTTTGTATTAAAACTTTGTAAATATTGATTTAAGACTTTTTCAAATCTAACTTTTGCGTCTTTTTGGACGGCGATATAATTGCCCCATCCCCTTGCATCTTCTAATTTGACAGGATACAAACGAATATTTCGCCATTCGTGTTGTGAGCCATATTTGATAATTGGTTTCCATTCTGATAGATAGACTTCGTAATTTTTTTCTAATAAAAAATTCCCTAAATCCTTATAGGTATAGCCTACGGGGACGGTCTTGTAATCCTCAAATTCGCATAAAATGACTTCTGGCGAATATTTGTCAAAAGGAAAGCCTTTCAATGCAAATAAGTCATGTCCTTCTATGTCTATTTTCAAAAAATCAATCTGGCTGATATTTTCTTTGTCTAAAATAGTGCTTAGAGTAGTTGTTTTTACTTGAGCAATAGGACGATGCGTAGCATGAAAAGAAGATAAAGAGGAAATACCAGAAGACTCTTCACTTCCATAAAACATGAGGATTTCTCCATCTTTATTAGAAACTGCATCCTGATAGAGTTTAAGATTTGGGATAGGTGGAATCTTGCTTCTATTCTTAGGGTCAGGTTCAAAACCAATAATATTCCACCCTAATTCGCTATAAGGTAAACAACTTTCTCCAAAATGTACTCCTACATCTACCATTAACCCCTTGCGCTGATAAGTGTAAAAATAATCAAGTATTATCTCTGCTTCTGAAAAATATGGCTTTTTGTTAGCAAGTTTGTAATAAAGGTTTTTAGTATTTCTTCTACCTAATATATTAAAAATCAGTTTTTTAAACATTTATTTTATTCTTTTATCTAATCTAAAACCTAAAAATAATACCTTATTCCAAATTTACTGCTTGTAAAGATATTTTTTAAGATAGAAAAGAGGTTTTAACGATTAAATTTTATAAGAATTTAGCAAGTTTTCTCTATTTATTTTAGAAATTTGGCTAAACGCAATCATTCCTCCTATCAAAAGTTTTATTTCATCACTAAATTAATGAAAATGAAAGAGATTTCAAGACGTAAATTCCTAATGGATTCTTCTAAACTTGCTCTTACAGCAGGTTTAATCAATATTCCTATTGCAGAAAGTTTTGCAAGTAGAAAAACTGTTTCTCCGAATGACAAAGTGCAATTTGCTGTAATTGGTTGTAAGAATATTGGCTGGGCTAATCTCATGTCCCACAATAAATTAGCAGACGCTCAATGCGTAGCTTTTTGTGATGTAGATGAAAATATCCTCAAACAGAAGGCGACAGATTTTGAAAAAATGACAGGAAAAAAGGTGCAACTCTATGGAGATTACCGCAAGTTATTAGAAAACAAGGAGATAGACGCTGTGCTTATAGGTACACCTGACCACTGGCACGCTATACAAATGATAGAAGCATGTAGTGCTGGCAAGGACGTTTATGTAGAAAAACCTATTTCAACGACCATAGAAGAAGCATTAGCCATGGTAAAAGCCACGCAGAGATACAATAGAGTGGTTCAGGTTGGGCAACAACAGCGCAGTGGGATACATTGGCAGATGGTCATGGATTATATTAAATCTGGGAAATTAGGAAGAATAAGAAATGTAAAGTGTTGGATTTCAAATGGAAATAGAGGTGAGTTACCTATAATCCCTGAAGAGCCTATTCCTTCAGGGGTGAATTATGATATGTGGCTGGGACCTGCGCCCGTTAAGCCTTTCCACAAGTATCGTTTTCATGGAACATTTAGATTTTTTTGGGATTATGCAGGAGGATTGATGACTGACTGGGGAGTCCACCTGCTCGATATTGCTTTTGGAGCTATGAATGTGAAAACCCCTAAGTCAGTAGTGGCTTCGGGAGGGAAGTTTGCTTACCCTACTGATATGATGGAAACCCCTGATACTATGATGACTATCTATGAGTTTGACAATTTCCTTATCAGTTGGGAACATACATTTGGTTCGTATAGAGGTCTTTTTGATAAGCATCATGGGGTAGCTTTCTATGGAGAAAATGGCTATTTGGTTGTAGATAGAAGCGGGTGGGAACTATTTCCTGAAATAGATAGCAATAGCACTGCTCAAATGAAAAAATATAAGGTAGAAGCTATGCCTTACCAAAGAGCAGGAGCAGATGATAGAGATATTCATGCCGCTAATTTTATCCAGTGCATCAAAACTCGTGAAAAGCCAATTTGTGATATAGAAATAGGAGCTAATGTGGCTATCAATGCACACTTGGGTAATATTGCTTATAGATTAGGCAGAAAAGTATATTGGGATACCAATACTAATTCTTTCCCTAAAGACCCAGAGGCACAGGCAATGACCAAACGCAATTATCGCAAACCTACCAATGGTTTAATAATCGTATCTATTTACTCAAAGTTACTGTTTAAAGTAAGACACCCCTAATATATTTTTACAATATTGGGGGGTGTCTGCCATAAAACAATATTTCTTATATTCCAAATTCTTTAAGTTCTCTTTCTATCTTCTTGACCAATCCTTCAGAAGCCCTTTCCATAGGAGTCCTTACAGTAGCACCACATATCCCCATAATCTCTAATAAAGCCTTGATACCTACAGGATTGCCCTCTGCATACATCAAATCATTCAAGGCTAAAAAACGGTAAAGTAAAATAGAGGCATTTTCATAGTCCCCTTTCATGGCTAAGTGTACCATATTACAAAACTCTTTGGGTAGAGCATTGGCTAATACTGAAATTACGCCGACTGCACCAAAGCTTACAGAAGGTACGGTCAGAATATCATCTCCCGAAAGTAGCAAGAAGTCTTTAGGCTTGTCTTTAGCTATCTGCATACACTGGGTAATATTTCCAGATGCCTCTTTGATTCCCAATATATTAGGGTGTTTAGATAGCTCAAGTGTAGTTTCAACAGAAAGATTGGAAGATGTGCGACCTGGTACATTGTAGAGCATGACAGGCACGGGCGAATGGTCTGCTATTGTCCAGTAATGTTTCACTATCCCTTTTTGGGGAGGTTTATTATAATAAGGAGAAACCGAAAGAATCGCTCCAACTCCCTCAAAATCAATTTTTGTAAGTTCTTCTAATAGATAACGTGTATTGTTACCTCCTAAGCCATACATGATAGGGACATTTTTTGGGTTATTTTCTTTAACAAATTTTAATATTTTTGCTTTTTCTTCGGTTGTAGTAGTTACAGCTTCGCCTGTAGTGCCATGCACTACCCAATAATCTACATAATCTTCGGTATGTCTTAATAGTTTTAAAAGTCCATGATAATCAATGGCTTCTTCAGCATCAAAAGGAGTTACCAAAGCCACGCCGACCCCTTTCCAATTTGTATGTATCATTAGTTATAAATAATTGATTGTGTGTAATGTAGTGCTTGTTGTACAAAAAAATCTATGTCTTGTTCTGTTTTTAAATCAATCATTAACTCGAAAAACGCCGCCTCACTTTTTTCATATTTGCCTACCCTGCATTTTGCCTTTGATTTAGCTAAGATGTATTTGAAAACTAACGAGGACTCCTTACTTATACAATATAAATAGTCAAAAGGCTGGTGAATAAATGTTTCTACAATTTCCGATTTGATTTCTCCCCAATTGGTAATTTCTTGCTCCGTCAATACAAAATGCTGAAAGTTAAATTCTAAATGATTCTCTTTATCAGGGAAATAAGCCAGCACAGTAACTTTTTTACCATCTTTTTCAAAGGTGTGTAACAATTTTTGTATTGACTTTGTCATATTAATATTTTGAGTATAAAGCAAAATACCTATACTCTTTGCTTCATCATAATTAGGGGTTTGTCTTTGCGACATTCCTTTCTGCGCTACTAATGCTTGTTTAATTTTCCATTTTAAGAAAAATTCCTTTAAGAAATTCATATCAATGAGGTATTGAGTTTCAAATTTAAGCCAGCAAAGTTAGTTTTTTACTTCATAATTTTGCATAATTTATACCTAAAATCAAAAATTATCTATTATAATAAAAAATAAGTATTTGATTATTAATTACTTAATTAGACTTAAAAAAATCATATTAAAATTTTTTAGACCTTCATTAAACCTTTGTAAACTGTCCAAGTCAAAGAGTACGAAAAACAAATAAAAACAATTTTAAAAACACTAAAACAAAAGAAATTATGAAGAAATTATTGTTTATGGTTGCTTTCGTAGTAGCCGCTTTTATTAGCACTCAAAGTCTTGCTCAAACAGAAACTACT
>JALOMS010000488.1 GCA_025455345.1 Thermoflexibacter sp.
AAATATCATTAAGAGGTAGTGAGAAAGAAAGATAACTAAAATGAGGGGTTCTTTTTCTCAATTCTCACTACTTTTGTGTTTATTATTAACTTTTTAGAACCCATGATAAAAATATCTTTCCCATCTTTCAAATACCTAACGATTTGTATATGTGCTATTTCCAGCTTATTATTTACCATTTCTTGTACAGAAGAAATCACCTACGTCCCTAAGCCCAAGGGGTATCACTACATCGCCCTGCCTACGGCTTCGTATAAGACTTTACCAGATACTTTTCCATATCTTTTCGAGTACTCAAGCCACGCTAAGCTGTTGAATGACAGCTCATTCTTAGCCGATAGATACTGGTTAGAAATTTATTACCCTGCCTTTGAGGCGAATATAGATATTTCGTACAAACCCATTACTAACCAAAGAGAATTCAAAGAATATGTAGAAGATTGCTTCAGACTTGCTCAAAAACACAATATCAAAGCCCAAGCAATCAATGAAATCATAAGCAAAACGGAAAAAGGATACACCAGCGTTGTCTATGAACTTGAGGGAGATGTTCCCAGCTATTTACAGTTTTATGTTACAGATTCGGTCAAACATTTTTTGAGAACTTCTCTCTATTTTCCTACTTCTACCAAAGGAGACTCGCTTGCACCAATCATAGATTTTATCAAAAAAGACATGACCTATATGATGAATACCATAGATTGGAACAATTCCAAAGATTTTCAAATCAAAGCAAGAAAGTTTAAAAAAATAGGCAGGAATCAAATTCAAGAAATCACGAAATAATCTTAACTTTGCCGCTTAACGCTAAGTGTAGGATTAAAACCAAAGTAAAAGTGATTACTAAAGAAGAATTTGCAAAGACGCTCAAATTAGACAAATATCAGTTAGAATTATTGGCTGTGCCTCTGATGAAATTGATGAAAATAGACCGATTCAATGAAGTATTCGCCAAAGCAGATAACGAAGACGGTTTGGAATTTATCAAAAATGCACTCAGAGAACTCAATATCAAATATGAAGTATCTGCCGAAGAATTAGCCCGTATTCCCCAAAAAGGTGGATTTATTGCCATAGCCAACCACCCTTTTGGTGCATTGGACGAGATGCTATTGATAGAACTCATATCCAAAGTAAGAGCCGATTTCAAACTGATGACCGACCCTTTGTTGCCGATTCTTCCTCACTTACAAGATACCTTTGTGCCCTTTGCCTTAGACGAAAGCACAGACAAAAAGCTAAATTCTAATGAGTTAAAAGGTGTTTTTGATTATTTACAACAAGGCAATTGCATAGGCATATTTCCTGCGGGCGAGGTTTCGCAATTCAAAACCAGCAGACGGAAAATCATCGACAAAGAATGGAATCTAATCGCAGGGAGATTCATCAAAAAAGCCAAAGTAAGCGTGTTACCTGTTTATTTTTCAGGCTCCAACAGTATTTTGTTCAACCTCTTAAATATGATTCACCCTTCTTTGGGAGATGCAAAAATCCCCTCAGAAATGCTCAATAAAAAAGATAATACCATTTTAGTACGCATAGGCAACCCCATCAGACCCGAACAATTGGAAGATTTTACAGATACTTATCAGATGCTCAGATTTTTGAGAGCAAAAACTTACGCCTTAGGCACTTCCCTCAAAGTAAGCCCATTTTTCCGCAATCCATTCAAGATTAAAAGCAAGCCCGAAAAAATTATTGATGCTGTTCCTACGGAAAAATTAGAACAGGACTTAGCAGGTTTGAGAGAGCATGATGTCATACTTTCTCACCAAAACTATGAGGTATTTATCGCCGAAGCCACAGATATTCCCAATATTCTCAGAGAAATAGGAAGATTGCGAGAGATTACTTTCCGAAACGAAGGCGAAGGCACGAATCGCAGTATAGACATAGACGAGTATGACGTACACTATCTGCACCTATTTATCTGGGACACAGAAGCAAGGAAATTGGTAGGTGCGTATAGAATCGGACGCGGAGCTGATTTGTATAGCAAATTCAAAATCAAAGGTTTTTACCTTAACGAATTATTCAAAATAGATAAAGGCTTTATTCCTATTTTAAAACAATCCTTAGAAATGGGGCGTTCTTTCATTGTAGAAGAATACCAGCGCAAACACGCCTCTCTTTTCTTGCTATGGAAAGGAGTATTGCTCTATTTGAGAAATAACCGAGAGTATCGTTATCTGATAGGACCTGTGAGTATCAGCAACAATTTTTCTACATTGTCCAAAGAACTCATGGTCAAATTTATCAAGCAAAATCACTATGATTGGGCTTTGGCACAGCACATCAAACCAAGAAAAAGATTTAAACCAAATCTCAAATCAGAAGAGTCTGAAATCTTATTAAAACAAAACTTTAAGAACCTTAAAGACTTGGATTCCCTTATCTCGGAAATAGAAGCTACCAATGCCAAAGTTCCTGTCCTACTCAAAAAGTATATCAGCCAAAACTCTAAAATCATTGGCTTTAATATAGACCCTAAGTTTAACGACGCTTTAGATGGCTTTTTGATTATGGACTTACAAAACGTTCCAGAGGAAACTATCAAGATGTTGGACAAAGAATAAATACCGCTCAGAAATGAGCAATTAATAAAAAATTTATAATTCATAATTTATTGTAAAACAAATGATTATTAAAACAAAAAAATACGGATTAGGAAAAAAGCAGTACATCAATCTTTGCTTAAAAAACGTATTAAAAGAATTTTGGTGGGTATGGTTTGTACCCGTAGTTATTATGTTACTGCCTATTTTCATAAGTGGAGCTTTTTGGTGGTGCTTCTCTATTGCTCTCTTACTTATCGTACTTTACTTAGGTTTTTGGTATATCCAATTTACTGCCGTTACCCAATTAGACCAATACAAAATGCTCTTTGAAAAGTTTGTTTATGAGATAGATAGCCGCCAAATATTAATGAAAATCAATGCAAAAGAAGGCAGTCAGATTACTTGGGATAAAATTAAAAAGGCAGAAAAAACAAAAAATGCTTTTATCCTAAGTATTTCAAGAGCGCAGTTTATACACCTCCCTTTTGATATTTTCAAATCAGACCTCGAACTAAAATTCTTAGAAACTATACTAAGACGCAAAGGCTTGATAACCACCCCTATTAAGGGCAAAGACCAAACAGAGGAGCAAGAAAAAATAGAAACAAAGAAATAGTGAGCAGTCTTTAGGATTTAGGATTGTCAATTTTGTATTTTTACATAAGTAATTCAACAAAAATAAATGTCTTTGAGTCCCAGACTGGAAGTCCCGTTAGGGACACAAGCTTTGTAGAAAACCGAGTTAAGTCCAAAACTTAAGTCCAGTAGGGATGTAATTGTTTCATTGTCATATATTTGTACCGTCCCTACGGGACTTACTTATTGCTTTAAACTTCCAATTCCTACAAGTATGTAGTCCCTAACGGGACTTTAATACAAAGAATGCTTAAAAAAGTTGAATTATATAAAAGCGTACAGAATCAACGTATTTCAATTCCACAATCCAATGCAAATCAATATTTTAGGCATTCGCCATCATGGGGCAGGTTCGGCTCGCAAAGTGAAAGCGGCTTTGGAAAAATTCCAGCCAGACATTGTCCTCATCGAGGGTCCTCCTGACGCAGAGCCAATGCTCCCTTGGGTGAGTAGTACCGAAATGTTGCCTCCCGTCGCCATGCTAATTTATGTACCTGAAGAGCCGCACAGGGCAAGTTTTTACCCTTTTGCGGAGTTTTCTCCTGAGTGGCAGGCAATGAAGTTTGCTCAAAATCAAGGTATTCCCATTCGCTTCATGGACTTGCCGCTTACCCACAAGTTAGCGATAATGAAGGAAATGGAAAATGCTCCTCTCCCTAATCCCCTCATTGAGGGAGAAAATGAGGCTGTCAGTGAGGACACAGACCATAGCGCAGACATAAAAGTCCTTTCCCAGAAGGGGAAAGGATTTAAGGGCGAAGTGCAACTTATAGGGGCAAAAATAAAAGCAAACTCCTCAGAAGAAGGCGAGGGGGAGATTTCAAAATACCCCTTAGATTACTTGGCAGAGGCGGCAGGCTATGATGACCACGAACTTTGGTGGGAGCATTGGTTTGAGCAACGCCAAACGGACGAGGAGGCTTTTGAGGCAATCATGGAAGCAATGAAGGCATTGAGAGAGCAGTTTCCTGAGCCTAAAAATCACATAGAAATTTTGCGAGAGGCGTACATGAGAAAAGTCATTCGCCAAGCACAAAAAGAGGGTTTTCAGAAGATTGCCATAGTTTGTGGAGCGTGGCACGCACCTGC
>JALOMS010000026.1 GCA_025455345.1 Thermoflexibacter sp.
CTTTGAGAAAGCATCTTGATAAAAGCACTTCCTATAATTGCGCCCTCTGCGTATTGATTAGCAACTTCAAAACTTTTTTTATCCGAGATTCCAAAACCAATCAGTTTAGGGATTGGTAGATTCATTGCTTTTATTCTTTGAAAATAAGGGATTTGCTCTTGGCTTGTTCCTTCTTTAGTTCCTGTGGTGCTTGCTGTCGAAACCATATAAATAAATCCATTGGAAACCTTAGCTATTTGCTTGATTCTATCTTCAGAAGTTTGAGGAGTAATCAGAAAAATATTGGCTAAGCCATGAGTTTCAAAGAGAGGCTGATAATCTTCTAAGTATTCTGTCATGGGCAAATCGGGTAATATTACCCCATCAATACCTATTTCCTCACATTGTTTACAAAACTTTTCTATATCAAACTGAAGTACGGTATTGAGATAGCCCATGAGCAAAAGTGGAATATCTACTTTTTTGCGAATATCTTTAAGTTGGTCAAAAAGTAGATGAAGAGTCATGCCGTTATCTATTGCTTTTTGACTACTTTTTTGGATAGTTTCCCCATCAGCCAAAGGGTCAGAAAAGGGCATTCCTATTTCTATCATATCAGCTCCGCTATCTTGTAATGCTTTGATAATCAAAGTAGTGTCTTCAAGATTGGGGAATCCTGCGGTAAAATATATATTTAAGATATTTTTTTTAGTAGCAAAAGTATGAGATAAGCGATTTTGTGTTAGTAAGTTATTATTCATGGTATATATCTTTTGTATAATAATATGAATGAGTACTATAAAAATTGTATGCGTAAATATAAGAATATACTTTTCACACACAATTTTTATTTATATTATGACCAAACTTGCATATTCTTTTAAAACTTAGTCATAATTCCATCTACAATACCATAAGCGACTGATTCTTCTGCATTCATCCAATAATCGCGATTCATGTCTTTCATTACTCTCTCAAAAGGCTGATTACAATTATCAGCAAGCACTTTTGCGCCTAATTCCTTTACTTTCAGGATTTCTTTGGTTGCTATTTCTATATCTGAAGTAGAACCTTGCGCTCCTCCGCTCGGTTGGTGAATCATTACTCGTGCATTGGGGAAGACTAAACGCCTACCTTTTTCACCTGCCGAGAGCAAAATAGACCCCATAGATGCCGCTAAACCCATGCAAATAGTAGCAACAGGCGAGGAGATAGCCTTCATTGCGTCGTGAATTGCGAAACCTGAAGTTACCATACCGCCAGGGCTATTGATGTAGAGTATGATTTCTGTCCCAGGCTTTTCGAGTTCCAAATAGAAAAGTCTGTCAATGACGTGTTTGGCAGAATCATCATCTACCATTCCCCATAAGAAAATTTTTCGTTGCTCAAGCAACTTCTTCTCTATGCCGGGGAAATTGATTTTTTCAGCAATATTGTCTAATTCCATGAGTATTATATATGATAAATTAAAACTAAGATTCTTTTATAACATTCTCAACTCCCTCAACAAATCTTACACCTTTTATTGCTATCTGACAAACTGTCAGTGGATAGTGCTATTTTTGTCAAAAGATTTGCAAGCGATATGCTAAATTTGCCCACTTCTAATAGCTTTTTCAGCACATTGTCCGCAGGCATAAACCATATAAATAAGATTTGCAAATCTTTGGTCTTGTGTAAATCCTTTTTTGTAACGAGCATAAATCTGTTGGATAATTACACCAATTTTAAAACAACCAAAGGCATAATAAAAAACCATTTTTGGGAGTAATTCTTGGGCATTTTGATTTGTCTGTGCTGCATATCGCTCTACTACTTCTTGCCTACTTAGATTTCCAGCAAAAGAAGTTAAAGAAAAGTTTTTCAGTAAATCAGGGTCTCCTTCCTGCGCCCAATACCCCAAAGTCGTTCCTAAGTCCATCAAAGGGTCTCCAATCGTAGCCATTTCCCAGTCCAATACTGCGATAATATCATCAAGTTTTTCAGGATTTAGAACAATATTATCGTATTTGTAATCATTGTGAATCAGTGAAGGGGTATTGTCCATAGGCAGATTTGCCAAAAGCCAAGTGGCAGTTTCATTCATACTATTTACTGTATCAGTTTCTGCTTTCTTGTATCTCTCTGTCCAGCCCTCGACTTGCCGTCTTACATATCCTTCTGGCTTGCCCAATTCTTTTAATTTGTACTTTTCAATATCTATTTGGTGTATCTCCGCAAGATTGTCTATGGTAGCAATGGAAATAGCGCGCATAAGCGCAGGAGTCAATGTTACCCCTTTGGGGGGCTTCTGTCTAAGTATGACTCCCTTCACTCTTTCCATCATATAAAACTCCGCACCTATAATGCTTATATCATTGCTATAAATCAGTGGTTGTGGCACTTTATTGTATGCCTTAGCTATATTTTTTAGTATGTTGTACTCTCTTTGCATATCGTGAGCAGACTTGATATTGGCACCAAAAGGAGGACGGCGTAAGACAAATTCCTTTGTCCCAACGGCAACCATGTATGTTAGATTAGAAAAGCCCGAAGGAAATTGAGAAATACTAATTTCTCCTTGTAAATCAGGTATTTCTTGATTCAAAAAGTTCTTTAGTTTAGCTATATCGAGTTCTTCTCCTTGCCGAATACCTTGTGGCGTATCAATACCTATCTGATTCTCCATACGTTATAAAAATTAGCCTAATAAAAATAATAAAATCATTACGAACTTGGACTTCCTTTATGAGTTTTTAAGCTCAGTACATATCTTCTTTACTTTGCCTGTTCCAATAAAAGTTTTCTAATGGAATATTGTCATAGACAGTTCAAAAATAGTTTTCTTTTTTGTTTTTTTAAGCAAAAACTCCTTACTTTTCCAATCATTTTCATCTATTGTCTTGGTTTTATACTTAATTAATCTCCTTTAGCCTTATGCTTAACATTCAGAAGAAACTTTCTAACGCCTTTTATGTCATTCTTAGCTTACCTTCTACGGCAATGGGTTTTGCGCTTTCCGTACAGATAGCCGCGCTAAGTTGGATTCTAACGACCAAATATCATCTTAATATCGAAGATGTGGGTTATGTATGGGCTTCAGGTCCTTTGGCGGGCATTATTGGTCAGGTAGTAGTAGGTATTATTAGCGATAAAGTATGGCTTGGTGGTGGCAGAAGACGACCTTTTATCTTAGTAGGCGGGATATTGGCTTCATTAATGTTGCTGTCCCTCCCTAATATCGACAAAATTGGGGAGATTTTGGGCGCAACAGATATTCTGTGGGTGGCGATTGTGGTGGCTTTAGTCTTAGATTTATCTATCAATGTGAGTTTTAACCCTACGCGTTCTATCATTGCAGACGTAACTCCCGAGGGCGAATATCGCACCAAAGGCTATACATGGATGCAGACTATTTCTGGAATGTTTGGCGTACTTGCCTATTTGATTAGTGTATTTTTAGGCAATTATACACTTATTTATTTGGGTGTATTTTTAGTGTTTTTGTTTTCTTTTATTCCTCCTTTTTTTATCCAAGAGCCAGAAGTTTTGTCTATGGGCAGTGAAGAAGACTCCCGCCGACAGCAGAGAAAGACAGAATTTGTTGAATTATTCAAGATTTATTTCGCTCATGCTTTTACATGGTTGGGTGTTCAGACCATGTTTGTTTTTGCCTTTGCGTATTTCAAGCAAAAAATGAATCCTTTAGCTAATCCCTTATCAGATAATGAGTTAGGACAAATGATAAGCATCTCATTTGCTATTTTGAACACTGTTGGCTTCTTATTACCTTCAGCTATATTAGAACCTCTTTCCAGAAAGATAGGTAGAGTAAAAACTCATGCTTTATCTATTGGACTGATGTCTTTGGGGTATTTGGGTATAGTCTTATGGGGGGGAACTATTCAGGTCTTTTATGTACTTATGGCAGTAGTTGGCATAGGTTGGGCGGCTACAGTCAGCCTTCCCTTTGCGATAATGACCGAAAAAATAGACAAAAACAGAACTGGTTTTTTTATGGGAATCTTTAATCTATCAGTAGTTTTGCCGCAGTTGGCAGTAAGCGTATTTTTTGGGAAAATGATAAACGAGGCTACAGATAAGAATTTAGTTTTCATTATTTGTGCAATTACTTTGGCTATTTCTGCGGTACTTTGGCTGTTAGTCAAGGAAAGCCAATCTAATACTCCTATTACCCTAAGCGGAGGAGGGCATTAGATAGCTAAGTCAAAACACGTAAAATCCTATAAAATACAATCAGCATTTGGTTTGTTAGTATCCAAAAACATAAAATTTCATGAACAAAGTAACTAAAGACTTTATCAATAAAGAATTAAGAATCTGTACAGTATTTATATTCATCATTCTGGCGGCAAAGTTTTTACCCGCACTTTTTTCTCTGAGCGGTAAGTCTCCTTTTTATGAAACTTATTATCATGAGTCTGTCCCTATTGGTTTTTTAAATTTATTGATTATTTTATTTTTTATAAGGCTGATTATTAAGATATTATTATTCTTTTTACTAAAAAAAGGCAAATAGTGATAAATGTCATTTTTACGTTTTTCATTTATTTTTAGCTTTGCGCCAAGTACATTTGGGAAAGTATTATTTTCATTCATAAGAAATACAAAAAACAGCAAAATATTGAGTACAATGAAAAAAGAAGAAATCGCTCAGTGGTTTCAAAGATTACAAGATGATATTTGTAAAGCATTAGAAGAAGCAGATGGAAAGGCTCTATTTCAAGAAGATTATTGGCAGAGGGAAGGTGGCGGTGGTGGTCGTTCCCGCATTATTCAGAATGGAGGCGTTTTAGAAAAGGGAGGCGTTGGCTTTTCAGCAGTGCATGGAGCCATGTCTGACAAACTTTTGCAAATGATGAACTTGGCAAATAATGCTCCCATTGACTTTTTTGCTACAGGAGTTTCTATTGTCTTGCATCCTATCAGCCCAATGGTGCCAATTATTCATAAAAATGTAAGATATTTTGAAATGAGCAATGGAACTTGGTGGTTTGGTGGAGGAATAGACCTCACTCCTCACTATATAGATAAATCTGATGCACAATGGTTCCACCACCAACTCAAAGAAGTATGCGATAAGCACCACGCAAATTTTTATGCTGAATATAAAAGATGGGCAGATGACTATTTCTTTCTCAAACATCGCAACGAAACCAGAGGCATAGGAGGCATTTTCTTTGACTATCTCAACGAAGCAAATACAGGACTCTCTAAAGAACAACTCTTTGATTTTGTGAAAGATGTAGGACAAGCCTTTGCTCCTATTTACACGCATTTTATGAATAAAAACAAGCACCTCCTCTATGGAGAAGCAGAGTTGCACTGGCAGAGAATCCGTAGGGGGCGTTATGTGGAGTTTAATTTGGTATGGGATAGAGGAACAAAGTTTGGTTTAGAAACCGATGGAAGGACAGAGTCTATTCTGATGAGTTTGCCTCCCCAAGCAAATTGGCTGTACAATTATCAGCCACAACCCCATACAAAAGAAGCAGAAACCCAATCTTTATTACAAAAAGGGATTGATTGGTTAGATGGATAAACTTACCAGATTACATTGGGTTTAGCACTATTTTTATAAACCCTCAAATCTAAATCCTTGATTGCTAAACCTTTCTAAATATTTTGGAAGTGTATAGTATAAGTTTTTTTTTGCTTTGATACTATCATGAAACACGATGATAGAGCCTTTTTTAGTATAACGAATACTTTTTTCTAAGCAAGTCTTTTCATCTAAACTTTGGTCAAAATCCCCAGAAAGTACATTCCACATGATTATTTTATATTTTTCTTCTTCTCGCAAAGCCAGACTTTGGGCAGAGGTGAGTTTGCCGTGAGGAGGACGAAAAAGTTTCTTACTATATGCTGACAAATAGTCTTCACAGCGTAGCACATTCTCCAAATAATCTTTTTTTAGGCATTTCCACCCATTGAGATGATTAAATGTATGATTGCCAATCGTATGACCGTCTTTGACTATCTGCTCAAAAATGAAAGGATTTTTGCGAATATTATCTCCAACACAAAAAAAGGTTGCCTTTGCTTGGTATTGCTTAAGTAGAGAAAGTACCCAAGGAGTTACTTCAGGAATAGGACCATCATCAAAACTAAGATAAATTATAGACTCATCAACGGACATTTCCCAAATAAAATGAGGGAAAAGACGTTGAATAAAATGGTTGGTAAAATGCAAATACATAATATTTTAACCATTAGCCAAAGCCTCAGCACCACCAACAATTTCTAAAATTTCTTTGGTAATTGCCGCCTGACGAGTACGATTATAAGTCAGTTTCAATTCTTTGAGTAACTCACCCGCATTATCCGTTGCTTTGTCCATTGCTGTCATACGCGCCCCATGTTCGGAAGCATTGGATTCTAAGAGAGAACGATATAACTGCACTTTCAAAGTTTTTGGCAATAATTCAGCTATAATCTGTTCTTTTTCAGGCTCGTAAATGTAATCTGCCTTATTTGCTCCCTTTTGTTTATCATTAGATTTGGATAGTTGGAGGGGGAGCATTTGCTCTTGACGTATGATTTGGGTAGCTACATTCTTGAATTCATTATAGATAATTACTACTTCGTCAAACTCATGATTAGCAAAGGATTGCATGGCATACTCTGCGGCATATTTCGCACTATCAAAAGAGAGTTTTGAAAAAAGTTCTGTATATGTTTCTATGAGTTTGAAATTGCGTCTTTTAAAATAATCTCTGCCTTTTTTCCCAATTGTCAGTATGCTTACTTTTCCTTTGTGATGTTGGTCGGCATATTTATCATTGAGTAAGGACAATATAGACTTGATGATATTAGAATTAAAGCCACCACAAAGCCCTCTATCAGAAGTAACAGCAATAATGAGTACGTTATTGACAGGTCTTTCTTGGGCGTAAGTTCCTAAATTACCCAATTCTGAGTTGCTTAATACGTTGGTAACTATATCTCCCAAGCGTTTTGAATATGGGCGCATCTGTATGCTTTTATCTTGTGCTTTACGCAACTTCGCCGCAGAAACCATTTTCATGGCTTTTGTGATTTGTTGGGTTGACCTAACAGAGTTTATTCTATTTCTAACTTCCTTTAAACTTGGCATTTTTGAAAAGTAGTTTATTAAATATCTTCTATATGAAGGAGTTATGCTTTTGTTTCAAAATTAATCGCAATTATAGCTAATAATTTGGAAATAGTCTAAGGTTTGGTAAAAAAGTTTTAGCATATAATCTGAAGAAAAGTAGCTCTCTTATCTATAAATTTCTTGCAAACATTGGACGCAAAGAGCATTATTACATTTCTTTACTTTCTTTATTTTTTACCAATTTCTCTTCATTTTTTACTTTCTTTAGGGCAAAGAAAGCGGTAATTATCAACAGAAAACCAATACCCATATTGGTAAAACCTTTGATAGCCTCATCTCTATTCATACTTACCAAGGTATCTTCTTGCTCATCTATCAAGTCATAAAAGCCGCCTCTGTCATTTGCTTCTATGGATACATTCATCTTGCTTTCTCCTGTAACATTGATTTTGGTAGTAGCAGTAAGGGTGTCATACTGCTTGGTAGTAGGGTTAAAATATATCCAATTAAAATACTTGCCTAAGTCATAATTCCCTGGTTCTTTGGGGATAGCCATATAGGTAAACAATTTGCTCCCATATACTGCGCCTCCGCCACGATTGATTTGTTGTTTTACGTTAGGAGCATAAAAATCAAAATCATTGACTTTAGGTGTAGCTACTTCTCTAATTGCCGAAATATTACCTTCGCCCACAACCTTAAATTTGTACTCGAAACTCTGCCCAGTGGTCAAGTTTGGGGAGCTAATGGCTTCTTCTAACTTGTAATTTCCTACGGCAACTTGATTTTTTAATGGATGTTCGGGTAAATTGTTGATTTTTACTGTTTTAGGGTTAGAAAGAAAAATGGTAAAGTCTTTTTGATAAGAGCTACCAAAGAAACTTGGCTTGTTTGCCATTTTGAATTTTATCATTTTGAACTCTACTGAAGGGAAAACAACGGGCTTATTGTTGAGAGGGTAAAAGTTGGCTTGATAGATTTTGTATTGTCTATAACCCTTGCCTCTTATGTTTACTCTTTCAGGTATGATTTCTTCTATACTGAAATTTTCTTCCCAGCAGTTAGATGGTTTTATTTTTTTGAGTATTTCTGTAAGTTGCTGTCCTGTTTCGTACCATTCCATGGTCGCTTGGTTCTGGTCGGCAATATACATAGCAATAGATACGTTAAAACCCTCTCCTACAAATACTTCATCTTTGTTCGTAGTAATGGCAAAAAAGGCATCTTCTTTGACATTGACATAGTCAATATTTTCAGGTGTATCATTTTCAAAACCAAAAAAAGCGTCCCAAGGGTCTTTTTGTTGGGCGGCGGGACCTACTTTGATGGTTGCGCCCCCAAAACTTACAGATTTCCCATTTACACTCATAGAGAAAGGGGGAACTTGGAATGTGCCTTCTTTGGTTGGTTTATAGTTTTGGATAATGCTTTGAGATTGGGTAATGCGCCCATTGATAATATTGGTATAAGAAGAAGAACTTGTGCCTACTTTGTTAAAGCCCTTAATTTCTGGAAAACCTCCAGCACCAGACATTTGTCCATTGGTAACTGTAGCCGTAATCTGCAATACTTCATTGAGGGCAATCTCTGTTTTCCCAATTTCTACACTAATTTCCTGAGCAAATATTTGATAATTTGAACAAATAGATAATACAAATATTGTGATAATCAATAGAGTACGTTGTAATCTCATAAGCAATTCAAATTTGTAATGTAAAGATTATAAACGCAGGTGAAAAATGCTAATGGTTTAACATTCCTTAAATAAAAAGAAGGATAATTTATTCATTATTAACAAATTAATAAATATTTACTTCACCTTTTACGCTATATGTTTTACCTATTTATAAGATTTTCTGGGTTTAAGATTTAGCACTTGGAACATTTGCTTGTCTATGTCGTAGTCTGGATTAGGGGTAGTAAGCAATTTATCGCCCGCAAAGATAGAATTTGCACCAGCTAAGAAGCATAACGCTTGCTCTTCCATAGTCATTCTTACCCTACCTGCCGATAATCTTACCATTGCTTTGGGCATAAGGATACGAGCCGTTGCTATCATTCTTATCATTTCCCACACGGAAACTCGTTCTTGGTTTTCTAAAGGTGTGCCTTCCACAGGAACAAGCGCATTTACAGGGACAGATTCGGGATGTTCGGGGAGGGTCGCAAGGGTTTGTAACATTCCTATCCTATCATTGACAGTTTCTCCCATGCCTATGATACCGCCAGAGCAAACAGAAATTTTAGCATTTCTCACATTATCAAGAGTTTCTAATCTATCATCATAAGTGCGCGTAGTGATAATTTCGTCATAGTATTCCTCGCTTGTGTCCAAGTTGTGATTGTAAGCATATAATCCAGCTTCTTTGAGTCTCTCGGCTTGCTGAGGGGTAAGCATACCTAATGTACAACATACCTCCATGCCCATTTGAGCAACACCTTTGACCATATCTATTACTTTATCAAAATCCTTATTATCACGCACTTCTCTCCATGCCGCACCCATACAAAACCGCGTACTTCCCGCTTCTAAGGCATTTTGTGCTTTTTCTAATACTTCTTTGACTGTCATTAATTTATGGACTTTTACTTCAGTATGATAGCGCGCCGCTTGTGGGCAATAGGCACAGTCTTCAGGACAACCACCTGTTTTGATAGATAGAAGCGTACATACCTGTACTTCTTGGGGGTCATGGAACTGACGATGGATAGTAGCGGCACGATAAATGAGTTCTAAGATAGGTGAGTGAAAGATTTCGCTAATTTCTTCTCTTGTCCAGTTGTTGCGAAATTCTGCCATTATTGTACTTGCTTGTGTTTGTGTAAGATATTGATTCATAGATATTTATACTTTTTCAATACTTTTTATGATAAGCCTTAAAGTGTTTTAAAATTCAAAAGTAATGAAATACTTGAAAGTATTAATAATTTTATCTACTTCAAAGTGCCTATTTTTACAAATTCTTGCTCAAATTCCTATTTCTGGTAAGAGGATTACTACCCTTACCCCATTTTCTGTTTTTTTATTTTCAATAGATACGTTGGCGACATTTTTTTGTTTCTTATTGAGCAAGGAAAGTCTTTCTTTGGTAATTTCTAATGCTCTTGAGCGGTGTCGACTCTCCTTTTCGTTAGTCGTAGTGCCTATCCCTTTCCCGTTGTCCTCAATACTGATTTGGAGGGTATTCCCTTTTTTTTCAAAGTAAACAGTGATTTGCCCTTGGTAAGATATATTCTTGAAACCATGCTCTATGGCGTTTTCTACAAAGGGCTGTAAGAGCATACTCGGCATAAGTATTTCGCTGATTTCTAAGTCTTTATTTGTATTAATTTCATAGTCAAACTTTTGGTCTGTTCGCATTTGTTGAATGGTCAGATAATTCTCAATAAAAGCAATCTCCTGCTCGATAGGCACGAGGTCTTGGTAGGTACTCTCCAAAGATTGGCGCATGATAGTCGCTATTTTGGTGAGGTACTGCGCCGTTTTGCGCGTATTTTGTTCCCCCAATAACAAGCTATGCACAGAAGTCAAGGCATTAAACCAAAAATGTGGATTGAGGCGGCTTCTGAGCAGGCGTTGTTCCAAGTCTGAAAGTCTTTGTTTGGCTTGTAGTTGTCTTTGCCTATAAAACAAAAAACCAATGAGAAATAGTAAAATCGCTACCCCGCTCAGAGCTATCAATAGTGCATTTTTCTGTTGGAGTTGGAGCGATTGCATTTGGGTTTGTTGGTTCAGTGCTACTATCTCCTGCTCTTTTTTCTGCGTTTCATACAGACTTGCTAAGGCATTATTTTGAAAAGTTCTTTCTTGATTGGCAGTGCTATCTTTGAGAATAATTGCTTTTTCGTAGTGTTCAAGCGCAAGCGGATAATTATTTTGATGTTTGTAAATACCGTACAGCACTTCTAAGGTTTTTGCTTGGTCTTGTAATTGATTGGCTCCGCCTACGTGGTACTCTTTGGTATAAAAGAGTGCTTTTTTGGCATTTTCCAACGCCTTATCGTACTGTCGGAGCGAATCATAGGCGATTGCTATTTTTTGATAAGCATTTCCCCAATAGCCTTGTTGTTTATATTTTTCAGATAAGGTGATGATTTCATTGCTAAACAGCAGTACCTGTGCGTATTTTTTTTGGGAAAGAGCCACATTTGCTTTTTGTATCAGGCTACGAATCATGCCAATAGAAAAATTGATTTGCTTACTTTTTTGGTAGGCTTGCTCTGCACTCTCCCACGCACTGTCCAGCATATTCAACTCGCTTAGGGGCGTAACCCTATTGACCAAGCCCATAATTTCTCTGGGTAAGTCCTTGTTTTGTTGGCAGATATAAATTGCTTTTTCGTAATAGTCTAAGGCTTCTTTGTTGCGCTCCAACTTAGAAAGCCCTATGCCAAGATTGATATAAGCGGCAGAAAGGGCTGGGTTTTTTTTGTCTTTTTCTAACAAGTTACTTGCCTCTAAAAAATACTTGACCGCACTATTTACATCACCCGCAGAGAGATAAATTGTTCCTAATCCATACAATGCCTGTCCTGCTTCCCTATCTATGCCCAAGCGCGTGTAAATATCGTATGCCTTTTTGATAGCAGAAAATGCCTTGCCTATTTCGCCCTTTTCATTGTACATATTGCTCTTAATCATATTCCCTCTGGCAATGCCTTTGTCATAAGCTATCTTGGTAGCAAGTTCTAATCCCTTGTCTGTGTAGAAGTTAGCAGAATCTACTTGGTTAAATTTATTGTTGTAAAACAAAGAAAGTTGCTGATACATATCTACTAAAAAAGTATCTTCTTTCACTTTGGCTTTGGCAAGTAGTCTGTGCAAGCTATCTACTTGGGCATGAACAAGCGTATAGGAAGAAATAAAAAATATAAGAAATAGATAAAGTAGAGTCTTAGTTTGCAAGTGTTTCATTTTTTTACTTTGCTTTAAAAAGTAATTTTACAACATTTATTTTTTAAAACCAAACTAAGGGATTAGAAAAACAAAGGAAAATAGATAGCTAAAAAAATTTTAATAACTAAAATCAATCCTAAATTCTGCAATTTCAATGCAAAATCCATGGAAATAGCATAACTTTGCAAGGTAAAATATTATTAAGCCAACTAATTTAGATAGAATGTTATGCTCAAATCTCAATATATCATCATTGTCGTAGGTATTTTATGTATTACAGGATTATTCTTTCTTCCTAAATCGGTAGTAAGCAATAAAAATAAAAGCGTAGAACAAAAAGAGAAGCAAGAGGTTACTAATCAGAAAGATACAGCCTCTACACAAGCCAACATGGGACAAACCCACAAGGTTACACTTACCAATGAGCAATCAACGATTTTGGATAGGTTAAGACCTCGTTTTTTGAAGGCAGTGTCTGAAAAAGAGAAAAGTTTGTATTTAGATAGTCTTTATTTGGTTTTTAGACCCGCTAATCTGACAGATAGCATTGCTTTTTATGCTGAAAACATGGCAGATGCCTATCCCAATGTGCGTACTTTCCTTACGACTGCGGATGCTTACTATGATGTATTTAGCTTTGCGATGAGCGACCAAAAAGTAAAGCAAGCGGCGGAGAAGGCGCGTAATTATTACGAAAAAATCCTCGCACAAGAGCCAGATAACTCTGATGTGAAGGTCAAATTAGGAGTAACCTATACCATTACTGCTAATCCTATGCAGGGCATTACAATGATAAGGGAAGTGCTTAGTAAAGACCCAGATAACCAATTGGCATTATTCAATTTGGGCTTGCTATCCATGCAGTCAGGTCAGTATGACAAGGCAGTAGAACGTTTTGAAAGATTACTAAGCATCAATCCTAAAGATGTAAATTCGTGCTTGCTTTTGGGACAGAGTTTGGTCAATCTCAAGAAAAACAATGAAGCTATAAAAGTAATGGAAAAATTCAAGGCTAATCTGTCTGACTCTCCAATAGATAAAGAAATCAAACAAAAAATAGATATGTTTTTGAATGATTTGAAAAAATAAAACAAAGAGTATTTCGGACTGTCTTATAATAAGAGATGCTCAATATCTGTTTGTGTCAATTGTTTTACAAAACTTTCTTCTGTGGTAATCAAATCATTGGCTAACTTGGTCTTACTTTGTTGGAGCAAGAGAATTTTCTCTTCCACAGTATTTTTACTGATAAATTTGTAAATCAGCACTTTATTTTCCTGACCAATGCGGTGCGCTCGGTCTATTGCTTGTGCTTCTACTGCGGGATTCCACCAAGGGTCAAGCAAGAATACATAATCTGCGGCAGTCAAGTTTAGTCCTGTGCCTCCTGCTTTTAAAGAAATCAAAAAAACAGGAATGCATGCATTATTCTGAAAGAGATTTACTTGTTCTTGTCTATCTTTGGTTGCTCCGTCCAGATAAGCATAGCGAATATTTCTTTTTTCTAATTCTTGGCGTATAATAACAAGATGTTTGACAAATTGGCTGAAAATCAAAACTTTGTGTTTTTCACTTAATACGGTTTCCAATTTGTGAACCACATCTCTTAGCTTGCCCGAATCTCCTTCGTATCCTTCTTCTATCATGCGTGGATGATTGGCTACTTGACGTAGCTTAGTAAGTCCCTGAAGAACAATGAGTTGTGATTGAGCTAATCCTTGTTTTTCTATCAAATCCAAGATTTGATTGCGGTAATGAGATTTTATTTCTTCATATTTTTTTTCTTGGGTTTCACTCATTTCCGAATAATGGATATGTTCTTCTTTATCGGGTAAGTCTTTGGCTACTTGGGACTTATGTCTTCTCAATACAAATGGTTTGATGATAGTTTGTAATTTTTGGAGCTTACTAACATCTTGATTTTTTTCTATGGGTTGTAAAAATTCCTTTTGAAAAAATAGCTGATTCCCCAACAATCCACCATTGATAAAAGAAAGTTGAGACCACAAGTCCAGTGTGCTGTTTTCTATGGGAGTACCTGTCAAGACCAAGCGAAATTTTGATTTTAACTCTCTAACAAGCTGAGATATAGCAGATTCTGGATTTTTGATTGCTTGCGACTCATCTAATATCACATAATGAAAGTAAAACTGTTTCAATATTTCAATATCTAAGCGTACTATGCCGTATGAGGTCAAAACAATATCGTAATAATCAAAAATTGCTGTATTCTTGATTCTATTGGTCTTATTGTAAATCAAAATTTTGAGTTTGGGGGTGAACTTATGCGCTTCCATCTCCCAATTATACAAGAGAGAAGTGGGCATAACTAAGAGCGAAACAGGCTTGGCTACTCCATTTTTTTCAGCTATCTCTTTTTGTGCTTGTAGCATAGCCAAAGTTTGCACAGTCTTTCCCAAGCCCATATCATCAGCCAAACAGCCACCAAAACGGTATTGATTCAAGAACATAAGCCAGTTAAAACCTGCTTTCTGATAAGGGCGTAATTCCCCTTTGAAACCTGCGGGCAAGTCATAATCCTCAATGGTGTCAAAATCTCGCAATTGTTCCAATTTTCTTCCCATAGCTACCTGTGCATAGCCGCCAGTCTGGAGTTCTTGTACTAAAGAAAGATGGTGTTTTCTCAAAGTCTTGGTTCCAATTTCCATTGAACAGCAGTAGCGTGTGAATGTTTAGCGTTATAGATCCCAACTAAGGCTATGTCTTTCGCTGTGTGTGAGAGTTGGCAGCGGGTGATATTGTAGACTTGACTGGCTGCAAAAGCGGTCCTATGCAGTGCGACTAGTTACGTCATCGGAAGTATCTAGATTTTCAATTCGACTGTGCTTTGAATATGGTTATGAATTTAGTGGTTCGATTAGACATGGGTCGACATAAATCTGCTACATTCTGTATCACGCATTTGTGAGTAAATGATTTTGTCTATGTTTGTGTGTGTGTTTTTAGTATATATCACATCCAAATTTAAGAGTAAGAACAACGATCAGACTTACAACAATTATATAAGGTAAATAATTACGAAATTTTTGCACCCGATCTCTCCCGTGAGTCTGTCAGCTCACCTAGCCGTCAGGTACACAATAAACACACGCACACACTTGTGGGCAGCGTGTAGATCGTTAACGAATTCAGTTCTACATTAGTGGGTGATAATCATGACAGTCACGAAAGATGTGGCTTCATAAAATAATTGTCTCCCCAGCAGGAGCTTAAGTATTGGGAAGCCTTTGCTAAGTTCACAGCGCAGGGCAGTAACGGCAACAATTAGGAGGCCGTATGTTTTTTGTTACAATGTTACACAGTATTTGTTTCTAAATAGCTTGTGATATTGAAGTAACTTCAAAA
>JALOMS010000489.1 GCA_025455345.1 Thermoflexibacter sp.
CAAAAGCAGGGCAAGATTGGACTGCCAAAGAAAAGTTTTTAAATCCATAATTTTAGACGGTTTATGGTTAAAATAAAAATAGTTAGTTGTTAATTGTTGGTTGTTTTTAATTAGTCATTAGTCATTAGTAATTTCAGATTCATCTTTCCCTTCCTCAATTGTTTTCAAGATGTCATTGAGTTCTTTGATGTCTATTTCGTTTTTCTTTACAAAAAAGGACACCAAACTTTTGAGCGACCCCCCAAAATACTGATTCACCACCTTATTGACCGCATGACTGCTGTACGTCTCTTGCTCCACCAAAGGAAAATACTCGTAGGTATTGCCGTACTGCTTATGCCCAATGAAGCCCTTCTGCTCCAACACCCGCACCACCGTAGAAACCGTGTTGTAGTTCGGCTTCGGTTCGGGAAATTTCTCTAAAATATCTTTGACGAAACCTTTTCCAATTTCCCAAAGGTATTGCATTACTTGTTCTTCTGCTTTTGTTAATTCTTTCATTGTTTTTTTAAATAGTTGAATAGTTAGATAGATGAATAATTAAATGGTTTTATTGTCTTTATTGGTAACTGATAATTGATAACTGAAATATTATACGTAAACATAGAAAGATGGTTTTAGTTAATAAACTATTTTAACAGTTATTTTCTAATAAATTTTAGTTATGAAAAGTAAAATATAGTTAGCATAAAAGAATTTTATGCCTTTTATACAAAGGTCAAAGCGTTTACCACTTTGTAATATTATTCTTTTGTGTTATATATTTCTCTAAAGATTAGCGAAGTAAAATTTTTGTAATAATCACTCAATCAAATGCTTAAATCGGCTCTTTGTACATTTTATCGAGATTAGTAACTGACAGTTTGCGAAGTTTTGCAGATTTTTTCTTTTGATGATTTTGCATTTTGTTGAGTATTTCATTGAGCGTATCTATGGCTCTGAGGATGTGTTTTCCCTTGTTTAGCATGACGCATTCTGCGCGCTGGGACATGGCGGCATCAGTGATTTCTGCTCTGGAAGGAATACCTTTTTGTGCTAAGTTTTCCAAGACTTGTGTAGCCCAGACTACGGGTACGTGCGCCGCTTCGCAAAGCCATAAGATTTCTTCCTGAATCTCTGCCATGCGTACCCAACCACACTCTACTGCCAAATCTCCTCTGGCTATCATAATGCCTAACTTTGGGTGTTGCATACCAGAAAGCAATAACCAAGGCAAATTATTAAAACCACTTTGCGTTTCTATTTTTAAGATAATACCCAAGTTTTCAGCATTTCGTGCTTTTAGTGCCTCTATCAATCGTTGGACATCGTCGGGGGTATGTACAAACGAAAGTGCAACCATATCAGCATTTTGGCTAATAAAGTCCAAATCCTCTACATCTTTGGGGGGCATTTTGTCCAAATGAATATTTGTTTCTGGGAAATTGATTCCCTTCTCCTCTCTTAACTTACTGCCCTCATCACTTGCCAAAGTAATTTGGATTTTTAGTATTTCAGGACTAATTTCTTGAATGAGTCCTTCTATTTTGCCATCATTTAGTTTGACAGGTTCTCCAACTTTCACTAAATCAAATATTTCCGACATCTCACACGCTATCTTGGCGGGTGTTACCAAATTCCCCAAGTTATCTCTTACTGCATTTGAGCCAATGATAGGCTGTTTGTGCAATTCAAGAATATCTCCTACCTTTAAAATCAAAGGTTGCGGAATTCCTAACATACATATAGGGCTGGTGCCTTTGGCTTTGCGCTTGTCGAGTCTGAAAATCGTATTTTTATTGATATAAACCGTCAAATTGCTATGGGCTTCCCAACCGTTTTCTACTTGTTTGACTATTTGTAAAATGCGCCACTTTCCTCTCATATCTTTCAAAAATACTTTACTACCCATCTGTATTTTTTGTATCCATTTTTCATCTAATTGAATAACAGGAACTTGGACGGGATTATCCGAAAGGAGATGATTTTCTGGAAAAAGGAAGAGAGGTGTAGGTTCGCTCACTTGCCCAGATAGATTTCTTTGTGGGGATAACTTTAAGAATTTTAGTTCCTTGCTCAATTTGCCTGTGCGAAGTTTAGGTCCAGCCAAATCCATCATAATTTTACATTCTCTGTTGTAACGGAAAGCCACTTTTCGCACGTTTTGAATAATTTTTGACCATACATTTGCGTCATCATGAGCGCAGTTTATACGAGCGGTATCCATTCCTGCAAGTAACATTTTCTCCACTAAGTCCTCATTTTCTGCCGCTTCGCTGGGTAGAGTTACCATAATCCGCACCTCGCGCGTAGAGGGTTTTGCGCCTAAAAGCCTTTCTGTTGCTTCTTTGAGCAGTTCTTTGCTTTTCTGAAAAGTAACAAAAGCACTTTCTTTTACAAGGTCATTTGGTTCAGGCTCTTTATTCAGCAAGGAGTGTAATATGTATGAAACCCGACTTAGAGAAGCGATTACATTGCCTTCGCTACGCCCCAATGAGCTTAGTCCTAACTGGCTAAGTTGGTCTTGCAGTTCCCTAATGTCAAACTGCCGCAATGCCAAGTAATCCACCAAATTGGTTGCGCTTGCTTGATAGTGTAGATGTGTTTTTTCTAATTGCCAATGAAAATGATTTCGTAGCTGTTGAGCATTTTCTATCAATAGCTGGATTTGACTGATGAGGTAAAGTAATTTAGAAGATTCTATGTCCATAAAGTATTTTGAAAATCAGTTAATTATATTGATAAATATCAAATTAAAATGAGTTCATAAAATTAAGTCATTTGATACATTAATTTCTCTTTAACTGTAATAATCTTATGTTAAATTTTGCGTGCTTTCATTGGTCAGACACACTATACTCAATTAATTGTAGTTCAAAGAAAAGAAAATGGAGGTAGGTTTTGTTCATCTATATAAAAGCTAAAATAAACTCTTAAACCAAGTTTGCAAAAACAAGAAAAAATATTAGATTGCAAATGTGTATATTTAACAGATTCAATTATCAATCAAACCTTACACTATTTTGATTTATTCATAACAAGTAAATTTAGAGGTACTTTTAGATAATTCAAAATGAGAAATCATTGCCTTCTTATCTCTTTTATACTTTTTTTTAATACACTTTTTTCTCTTGTAACTGCACAAGATTGGACTGTGATTGAAAAAAAGAACACAATCATTAATGTCTCTGACCGTGTAAGTATTTTAAAAGATAAAAAAAATAAGTTTAATATTCAAGATGTTACGAAAGAAGAATTTACAGATAGTTTTGTTAAGAATAGTACACAGATATTACAACTAAATAGTGAAAATGAATCACAACTCCAAAGCACATGGGTCAAGTTTAGTTTGCAAAATTTTAGTAATGATAGAATTTATTTGGAATTAGACAACATAGACATTCCCTATTGTGAAATATATACACCTTCTTATCGCACCGACTCTACAACTTATGAGGTGAAGAAAGTAGGTATCTTAGTACCAGAAAGTTACAAAGAAATAGACCTCAATTACTACTTAGTCCCTTTGCTCTCTGCCCAAGATACTACGGTGCAGACAATTTACCTTCGTTTCCAACATGAAGGCGTGCGTCAGGTGAGATTGAAAGTAGGCAAGCTCTCCCAATTTTTCCAGAGAAGTCATAGCATAGATGTATTTTATGGGATATTTTTTGGTGTTATTTTTATGACCTTTTTTTATAATATCTTCATTTATATTTCTTTCAAAGACAATGTATATATCTGGTATTCGCTCTATGTAATTAGCAGAGGCGCACTGACGATGGCTAATCAGGGTTACGGCTCTAACTTTTTCTGGTCTGATTTTGCAAGCTATAATGAACATATTATTGTGGGGATTTTTCACCTATGTTTACTTTCTTTCATTGTTTTCTCTATCCTATTTTTAGAAACTGCAAAACGCACTCCGCGCTGCCACAAGGGATTAATTGCACTTATCGTTTCACTAATAGCTTCTTTTCTTGCTTCGTTTTTCTATTTTCAAATTGTGGTTACTTTTTGGCAAATTGCCGCAGTAGTTACTTTTTTATACGTTTTTGTGCTTTCTATTTATATCTATTGGCAAGGCAACCAACCCGCTCGATTCTATATTTTGGCAAATATCTTTTTTATTCTTGGTTTGTTCATCATCATTCTAAGGACAAATCAAATCATTCCTCAGAACTTTATCACTGTCAATACTTATCCGTTTGGAGTGGTTTTAGAAATCATCTTTTTCTTTTTTGCCCTGACGGACAAAATTAACGTATTAAGGAAAGAACGAAAACAA
>JALOMS010000490.1 GCA_025455345.1 Thermoflexibacter sp.
AATTTTTACGAATTAAAAAATCTTTTAAAAATTGGAATAATTTACTTACTTTTGCGTTATAACATTACACAGCTAATGTTTTTTAGAAAATGTATCTTACCCCACGATTACATAAATATAAATCTTCTTTTCTGAAGAAAATAAATTTTATTTTGTTGTTTATCAACAGATTATGAAACAAAACTACAAACTTTTCGCGTTTGCTTTCTTATTTACGATTGCTATACATCACAATCTCTTTGCTCAAGATATACCCCAAAAACCCAAAGAAATCGTCCAAATTGAGGATTTTTTTAAAGCCTCTTTGGAAGAGTTGCTGAATATAGGTATGGTTTCTGCTTCGCAAAAAAAGCAAAGTGTTTTAGAAGCCCCTGCTAATGCCTATGTAATTACCGCACAACAAATTAGAGAAAGAGGCTATCGCAATCTTTTGGATTTATTAGAGGATATTCCAGAAATAGACATACAAAGAAATGTCAATCCTGATACTCGTAATATCTTATCTATCAGAGGAGTAGCTGGAAGTGAAAAACTATTAATACTTTTAGATGGTTTTCGCATTACACCTGCCACAGGCGATAGTTATACTATAGGACATAACTTCGCACTTGCGGACGCACAAAGAATAGAAGTAGTCATCGGACCAGCCTCTGCGCTCTATGGTGTGGATGCTTTTAGTGGTGTAGTGAACATTATTACAGCAACAGAGAGAAGCGACCAATTCAAAGCAGGTGGTAGGGTGTCAAGTATGTTTGGAAGTTTTAATAGTTCTGATAATCAGCTGTTTTTGCGAATGAAAGCAGACAAATTGCGAATTTCGCTTGCGGCTTCGGGCTACTTTTCCAAAGAGCCTAACTATGCAAAAGCATATCCTAATGACTTTGGCTGGTACAATCACGCTCTCAAAAACAAGGGTTTTATTTCGTTTTCGCCCCAATTGAATACCATCAATCGCTATGCCGTATTTGCTACTACGCCCGATTTTACGGGTGATACACTTTCTGGTGCGTTTCAGATGCCTACCCAAGCGCGTTATATCCACCCACAAGTCAATTTCGGAGATTTTACGGCAGGCTTTGTACACTATTATGAGCAACACAGTAGTGCTTATGGCTTCGAGCCACGCTATACTTCTTACGAACCCAACGCTTTTATTGGTCGCTCACACCAAATCATGTATTTTCGCCACGATTTTACTTCTTTTAACCAAAAATGGCAGTTGTCTTCGCAGCTATCCTATAATTTTTATCAAATCAATCCACAAAGCAATTTTTTAGGAGCGATTTTGGAGGGGTGATGTTAGAGAATATCGTTGCAGTGCCACGTACTCCTCCCTTGCCTAAGCCGATTGACCCTGCGCGCCCTTTTCAAGACCAAGATTTGTACCTGATTGGCTCAAAAATATTCGAAACTTTCCGCTTGCCTGCGGGGATTCGGGACTTGGCGAAAGTAGCACAAACTCCTGTAATCCCTTTTTACTTAAATTACCAAAATTATGGAGGTTATATCCAAACGCAATACGAGCCAGTAAAATGGCTAAATCTTACGTTAGGAACACGTTATGACTATAATACACGCTTTGGTGGAAGTATTAATCCAAGAGTTAGTGCAGTCATCATGCCACACAAAAAAGTGAATATCAAACTCTTATACGGTACATCTTTCTTAGCTCCTTCGCCTGAAAAAGCATTTAGGCAAGATGGCTATATTTCCAATATTTTGTATTACTCTCCTTCCTCTTCGCGACCTACAGGGGGAATGTTGCTGATTTTGGACAATGCTCGACTGCCCAATAGAGATTTGCAACCTGAAAAATTGCAAGCCTTAGAAGGAAGTATGAATATCTTGATTACCAATAATTTATCTTTAAACATGGGTATTGCCTATACGGAGGTTAATAACCTGATAAACCAATTTGCAACTGCGGATTCGCTGAGATTGTATGAGCCAACTGCTTTTTGGAGACGCTACCAAGACCCGCGCTTAGATGTAGAGATTTATCGCTTAGAAACCTCACGCAATGAGGGAAATCTGAAATCTACGACTGTAACTGCTCAAGTAAACTTCCGTATTCCATTGGGCAAGTGGCACTTAGATGGCTTTGTAGGCTACAGCTATGTAGGCGGGCAGTTTGTGCGACCAAAGTTTACAGGCAGTTCTTACTTTGCGCTTTTTGGTAACAATATTAGAAATGGATTTTCCAATGATGACTTGTTAGACCTATATACAGATACGATTCCAGCTCAGTCTGGCGGAGTAATTTTACATTCTCCACACTCGGTCAAGTCTGTTTTGACCTTGGCACAGGATAATTTTAGTCTGACAGCGAGATTGCTAATAGCGGGAAATGCTAATGGTTCTGGTACAGGTTGGTGGGGATATACCACACGCCACAATCCCATGTATGCACGCCTAAACGTAACAGCAAGATATAATATCAAAACAAAGAGCAAGCACAACTTTTCCGTTTTTGCCACTGTTGAGAATCTTTTGGATAATCGCTACTACCACACCAGTTTTGGTAGAGACGATGCTATGCCACTTGTCCCACAAGATCCACGCAGGATTTTGGGTGGTTTGGAGTGGAATTTTTAGAAAGATTAACGATAAGGTAAAGCAATTTTAAAATACAAATCAATGCCTGATACTTTTACCAAAAAAGAAAGAAATATGAGAAAATACAATATGCTCATTTTAAGTTTATTAGGTTGTTTTGCTTTAGTTTCTTGCTACAAAGATTTTGTAAACAAAGCACAGCCAATCACAGGAACTTGGCAGTTAAGACGCATTGCCTTCAAGTACAGCCAAGAAAGCCCAAGCTCGGTTTATTTCACAAATATTTTTCCACCAGATTCGAATCGACTGACTCTTTCAGCAGGAAGATATTATGAAGCCAAAACGACCCCAAGTTACGATTTTATGTATTTTGTGCGTTTTGGTACTACATTCCGAGGAGCAAGAGAAGTAAGACAAGGTATTTGGGAATATTATGAAGAGGTGTATAGTCCTGAAAATGACCTACATAGTGGTAAATTAGTATTTGATAGAGGAGTTCCTTTTTACCAAAATCAAGCAGAAATATTTTTAGATTATGACTTTAGGGAAGACAGTTTACGCCTTTTCTCTAATACAAGTGCATACGCAGGCATTTCCTCAATCTATCGCTTTTTAGGGGCACAGGAAGCAAGGAAAAAGCCTGAAAATACAATCATTTATGGGCAACACATAGGTAGTAAATGGGCTTTTGCGGAAGGCTTTGCGAGTGCCGCAGATAGCTTGCGAAGAGTAAACAGAAACTCCTCTTACATTGATAATTTGAGAGATTATTTTTCCTACTTCCGTGAAGGAGCGTATCTCTCTGATTTTGAGGAAGATTATCCCACTTTTACCTTATTTTTACAAGGATTAAACGCGGGCTATACGGAAATTAGAAGGCAACAAGGCTATAAATTTGCAGTAAGCCTAAATCCTAACCAAAAACCAAATTATGAGATTGAATATTTGTTTAGTAAATAATAATACAATGAAGCTATTGAAACTTTGTATTATATTCATTTTTAGTGTTCAAGTTGCCTTTTCTCAAAATGAGAAAGACAAAGCCTCACTCGGTGTCGCCAGAAATTACCTGCTTCAAGGTAATTATCAGTCTTGTCAAAACATACTTTTTCCTACTTTCTTAGAAATTAGAAAGACTCAAGGAGAAAATAATGCTGATTATCAAGAAGCATTGAGTTTACTCGCCGATTTGGTAACAAAAATGGGATATTACACACTGGCAGAGCGTATTGCACTCAAGGAATTATCTCAAGCAATACGTATTTATGGAGTGAATAATTTTCATACCGCAAATGCGTATATTCGTTTAGGCGATATTGCTCGTTGCAAAACTGATTATTTTAATGCTTCTGTGCGCTATGAGCAGGCTTATGACATTGCAGAGGCTTTAAAAGATAATGAACTCTTGATTGTTGATATTCAAATACATCAAGGAAGACTCTCCACCGAAAAAGGCGAATACACAGCAGCAGAGGCTTTGCTTCGCAGGGCAAAAACAATTTATCAAAAACTTGAACTTGCTCCCTCAGATATACGTCAGATAGAGCTGAATGAAGCATATTCCAACCTGTTTTTTTCACTAAGAAATTATACTAAAGCAATTCAGTTATTAGAAAACAATCTCTTCCAACTTCGTAATTATTACCATGCATCACATCCTAAAATCACTGAAAATCATTATCTCTTAGCAGAAATTTACCTCAAAATAGCAGGACAAAATACCATTTTAAAGGAAAAAGGGAAAGCACATATAGACTCGGCAAAAAGACAAGCATACTCTACACCAGAACTTTATTTGATACAAAAGAAGCAAGAAGCAAATATTTTTAAGCAACAAAAGGATTTTGCAAAAGCTGATACGATTTACCGCCAATTGTTGGAAAATTCTATAGAATTGACTGGTGAACATAGTCGCCTGAAAATGGATTTTATGCTTGAAGAAGCACAAATGTACTATCTAATGGGTAATATGGAAGAGTGTATTGCACTTTATGAGCACATAGAAGATTTACAGAAAGAATATTTAAGTATTACGCACCCTGATTATCTAAGAACACAACAAGACCTAAGCATGATTTATTGGGCAATAGACAACTACAAAAAATCTCATCGCTATTTTAGACTAAGCGCAGCGAGTTTACTTGATCAGTTTCAAAGGGCTACTTCCTTTATGAGTGAGCAAGAGAAAGCTCTTTTTTATGAGAAATCAAGGCTATTTTTTGACCGCTTTAACGCTTTTATTTTGGCGAATTATCAGCAACACGCGGCATTAAGTCGTGAAATGTATGATTATCAATTGCAAACAAAAGCTATGCTTTTTACGTCTGCGGTTAGCCTACGCGAGAAGGTGTTCGCAACACAAGACTCTACACTTATTCGCTACTATTTCAGGTGGTTAGGGGGAAAAGAACAATTGGCAAAAACTTATAAACTCACCAATGAGGGTTTAGATATTTCCTCAAAAATGTTGGATTCTTTGGAAAATACTTTAAATGATTTAGAAAAAAGCATTCAGTTAAAAATCACTTTAACAGACAACAAGCAAAAGATTAGTAATGAAAAAATTACAGTATCTAAACTCCGACAAAAACTTGCACCAGATGAGGCAGCCATAGAGATAATACGTGTAGAAGGATTCAATCCAAAAAATGGCGGGCAAATGACAGATACTATTTATTATGTTGCCCTTATTTTAACTACAAAAATGGCAAACCCTGAGTTAATTTTGCTTAAAAATGGGAAACAATTGGAAAATCAATATGCCAAATTTTATAAAAATACGCTTATGTTTAAGCTAAAAGATACACTGTCTTATAATCGTTTCTGG
>JALOMS010000491.1 GCA_025455345.1 Thermoflexibacter sp.
AGGGTGTAAAGAATCTTTTTTATTAAATAAGAATTCACTAAACTTTATTTTGAAAGTTTGCTGAACATCATTGGTATAATAGTAAATGCCATTTCCTTCGTATTCTTGGCGCGAATTAATTTTGATATTGGCATTGTACAAGGCATGTACGCTATCTTTGCCTTGCATGATACGTACTCTACAGTTTTTGAGTTCTTTCATTTCGCCTCCTTGTTTGATAGTAACAGTGTTGCTATCTGGGACTATTTCTGCATCTACCGAACGGATAAATGGCACACCATCTACTTTGAGTGTATGTACATTAATGTCATAGAAAGCACTTGCTCCTGTGAAAGAAACATTGAGGCTGTCCTTCTTTTGATTGGTAGAAGTGAAAACAGAAGTGGGAGAACCTGCCCCATCTGCTACTCTCATAAAGACTGTTTTATTATCAAAATTCCAAGTAGCATCACCCAAGGCGGTTACGTACTCTACAAAAGGGAATTTAAAATTTTGTTTTTGAGGATTATTAGTAACGATTTTGGAAACTCTTTCTTCTAAGTCGTAATCTATGCGTACATTTTCTGCTCTTAAGGCAGGCTTCTTAGGGTCAGAAGATTTAATTTCAAAAAATTCGGCATTGTCCGCATGATACCTACTCATTTGGAATACAAAATTATCAGATTTGGCAATTGCGCCTTTGTTTTGAATAGTACCATTTCCAGCTAACTGCTTGGGATTGAGTACCAATGTCCCCTCAAATGTGCTTACCAATGAGGAATCTTTGGGGTCAAGTTTGTAAGCTGTAGGTTTACCATAAATCTCAAATGGAATAGGTTTCTTTTTGGGCTTCGCTTTTGGATTTTTTGGGTCTTTGATTTCGTCAGAAGTAGATGAAAGGCGCATGCTATCTGCTTTGACTGCCCAATTCATTTTAAAATTTCGCATAGAGACATCAGGATAGCTGATGCCATTAAAATTGGGATTAGCCTCAATAAAACCCCATGATTCAGGTTTGTCCAAAGGTTGTTTGGCAAACTGCTCCCTGTCTAAGCCCAAATCAGGTTTGAGCAACATCTTTTTGTCTTTAGCCATTTTGCCCAAAGCAGTCGCCGAGTCAGGGAAGAATACGTAATCATTGGAACTCAATTGAGCAGTAAGATAATTAATCTTCCCATTGCCTCTGATACCACCATTATCGAGCATGATATTCCATTGGTTGGTAACTTCTTTGCCTTCTTTTTCATGCCTATCATAAGACCATCTCATTTCGTTGTCGTGGTCAGTAAAGATGGCATTGGTTTCTTTTTTAGTGCCATTTGCATCAGTGTAAAGAGGATAGCCTTCAGCAAACTCATTTGTCGGCTCTGCGTCTAAGGAATCTCTGTGTTGCTTAAAATCGTGCATAAATCCAAAAGATTTGTCAGGCATCAAGCGAGCCGTAATCTTGAAATCAGGGAAAATTCCATTGCTACGAAACATTCCATCTAAGACGGTTTTTTCTATGCCTCGACTGGTCAAGCTATCCATTCGGAATTTTTCCAAATCTATGCGAACTTTGTTTCGTCCACTCGCACTATCAATCTGACTATAAGACCCATCTAAAACTTCTTTTCCATCGAAGGCAATAAAGGCTCCAGGTTCGGCGGCAAAATAAGGATACGGCTTAGACTGTTGGGTATATCTTCTTAGTTCTCCAGATTTGTTTTTTGGCAGAGCCAAACGCAAAACTCCATTGGCGTTTTTGATTTTATTCGCCATTTCTTTATAATTTCCAAGTGAATCTTTGATAGGTTTATTCAGAGAATCTCTTTCTATGAAGCCAATTTCAGCCTCTTTCATGGCTATTTGGAAAGTATCATAGTTAAATTCTAAGCCTTTGGCGCGATAGTTGGCTTGCCCTGAGGTTTGGATTTCTCCATCAAATACCAATCTACGATTTTGTTTGATAATGACTTTTTTACTTTTAGGTTTAGCCCAAACATCTAACCTATCTTTGGGCAAAGTATCGTTATGTGTATCATCGTCTTCTATCATTATATTGGGGCGGCGGCGCAAAGGAAAAATAGGTACGTCATTGACTATCAAATCATTCGTATTCAAATCCAACTTCATATTGGTATGTGCGCCTTCAGAAATAGAAAATAATTCCAATTTGTCATAGTCCAATACATTGTTATAGGCATTGGCATAGAGGATACCTTTGCGAGTAAGACGTACAGAGTCGCTCATTGCGGAGTATCCATCAAAGGTAGCAAATCCAAGTCTTTCTAAACTTTTCATAGAAGAGCGTATATGCTGATGCTTGCGCTTCAAAAAGTTAGCTAATCCACTCATTGTGAACTTAATAGATTTGATTTGTTTGGAGTAAGCCAAAGCGGCGGCTAAGGGGTGATAGTCATTCAGACCTTTTAGCCTAATGTATTCATACTCATTGAAATAATCTACAGAGCGAACTTCGGCTTTTATCTTGTCTGCGGTAATATCTTCTGCATAGTTCTTGACCATATCTCCTCCTGCCATACCCTTTGCGATTGCTTTGGGGTTTTTGTCCAGACTATAATCAGATTGGGGGCGATTGGATACTTCCATGACATCAGGGTTAAATCCTTGCTTTTCTTTCTGCTTTTCAGCTTGTTTTTTGGCTTTTTCTTCTTCCTTTTGCTTTTGTTTTTCGCTTTTGTTGGCTTCTTTTTCAGCTTGTTTTTTAGCCTCTTCCTCATCTACAGCCTGTAACTGCTTGAGTTTACTTTTTTTGTTAGGGTCTTCTTCTGAGGAAACTTTCGCAGAGTCGGGTATATTCCCTGTTAGCATAGCTATCGTCATACTATCCTGAGTTACGTTCCACTCTACATAGTCCGCAAACAAATCCATGCGATGGTAAGAGTCAAAAAATGGAGTATAGCGGTATTCATGCTTTTCTTTTCTTGCTCTCAAAAGCCCTGTATTTAGGTTGTATCGCAATTGCGCCCCAATATGGTCTATGTATAAGCTATCGTTGTTGTGCATGAAAATCCTAATCTGCGCTAAAGGATTGAGAATAAGAGAGTCCGAAAAGAAAAATTCTCTTTTGGAGCTTGCCTCGAATTTCTTATTTCCACCCTTATTAATGGTGATTTTAGAAGGAAGATTGCTGAGATTGATACTTGTAAAACGTTTTCCGATTAAGCTAAAGCCACCCTTGTAAGTAACTTCTTTAGCTAAGTTTTTGACTACTGCATTCGCAAAATAAGAAGTAAACTTTGGATAACGAGCAAATTCTTTTTTAGCAATTCTCTCACTTTTGTATTCAAAATCTCCTAAAACTGTCCCATCTGTGCGAGATTTATAAGTAAGTTTACAATATTTTGCTATCATTTCAGGGATTCTAATATTAAAATCATATACGTCTAACTCGCAAAAAGCATCTGAAGAAGCTATTCCCTCGCCTGACCAGTCTGTTTTCCCACCTTTCCCATGAAAAGTATAAGCACTCAACTCTACCTTGCCCGTAGTTCCTGTAATTTTGAGCGTATCGTATAAAGATAACATTTCTAAATCAATTACCTCAAATTTAATGATAGGACCAGAAATGGATTTTTCTTTTGATGGTTCAAAAACGGGTTTTGAGTAATCGACAGTGTCAAAAGTAGGAGCTAATTCCATGCCTTTGAGTGCCTCATCTGCTGTATAAAAGCCAGAAGTATCGGACTCTAAAGAGGGAGTTGCGACAGGCAAGGTATCTATGGCGGCGACCAATGTATCTGCTTTGATTTCTGCGGGCGAAACTTTCACAAAATCAAAAGAGAATTTAGCATTTTTTGAGATTCTCAAATTATAAGAGGGCGATTTGTACAAAAGGTCTTCTTCTAAAAAAGAACGACAATTGGTAAAGAAGCGAGAAAGCATGAACACATTGTACTTGTAGGTTTCTGCTGTTTTTCCTGCTGTATCTATAAATTTACTTACTTCTTCTCCATTCGCTTTTTTGATTTCTATCAAAGCATAAAGACAACCGTAGAAATTCTCTAATTGAACAAGTGCGTCTAAGGCTTTGATGGAGATTGCTCTACTAATTTCAAAGACTCTCTTTTGCTGTTCGGCATTGAGTTTTCCCCAAATAGTTTCAAACTTTCCTGCGGTTTCATTTGCCCTGCGACTTGCTGATTTGGCAAGAGCCGTTTTTACATCTTGCAAAAAGGTAGCTTCATTGTTTAGCTTTGCTACTTGTGCATGAGAAAAATAAGGCATACATAGCCCTAAAAACAAGACCAAACAAATAGTCAATGGAAATTGCTTTATATTT
>JALOMS010000492.1 GCA_025455345.1 Thermoflexibacter sp.
TACTCTTGCTTGGGGGTCAGCCTTTACAATCTCGATTACATTGCGGATTCTTTCGGGGGTTTGTACCGAAGAACCGCCAAATTTTAACACCTTCATACGTTAGTGATTAGTAAAAAGTGAGAGGTCAATACACGTGAAAACACCTTCCACAAATATAATTTTTTAATATTTATCTAAATTGAGGTGCAAAAATAGAGATTGGAAAATAAAAAATTGTGATTTTATTCAAAATTTGATAATTTTAGTATTGATATATTCCTAACTAATAGGACTGCAAAACACCGTTACTTTTTTGCCAATTTGATTGATACGGCAGGGGAACGACCTTTCGGGTGAGTTTGCCTATGTAATTTTTGCATTGGATAAGATAATTTCTTATTTTTTGTTTTTCAAATATTATTTTTCTTAATATTACGCAATCTGTAATAGAATTATCTCATTATTAGCCTTTAACCTCAAATACACCATGCCAATACTTTATGCCTTTTTAGGAATACTGACACTTATTTTTCTCATTACGTATGTCAAATTAGATACTTTTATTTCTTTTATTTTAGTAGCTATCGCATTAGGCATCATTACAGGAATGCCCATACCAGCGATAGGCAAATCTATTCAGGCAGGCATTGGTAATACCCTTGGTGATTTGATTTTGATTATAGGCTTTGGGGCTATGTTGGGCAAGTTAGTAGCAGATAGCGGTGCGGCGCAAAAAATTACAGAATACATTATCTCCATTTTTGGGGTCAAAAATGTACAGTGGGGCTTGGCTTTGGCAGGTTTTATCATAGGTATTCCTCTATTTTATAATGCAGGCTTTATCATAGTAGTGCCTTTGATTTTTGCAGTAGCTTCTTCTACTCGTTTACCGATTTTGTACATAGCCATTCCTATGTGTTCTGCACTTTCTGTGGCTCATGGGTATTTGCCTCCTCACCCTTCTCCTGTTGCTATTTCCACGCAAATAGGTGCGGACATGAGTATAGTGCTAATTTATGGTATCATTGTCGCTATTCCTGCTATCATTGTAGCGGGTCCTCTATTTGGCAGAACACTCAGAAAATATGAATATCGAGAAGGTTCTTCGCCCTTCCAAGTCCAAGTGCTTCCTAAAGAGCAATTACCCTCATTAAGTATCAGTATTTTGACTACTTTGTTACCATTATTATTATTTTGTTTGACAGCCCTTATCAAAAGTTTAGATGTCCAATCACCATTACTTCAGTTGCTTGGTGAGCCATATATAGGTATGTTGCTTTCTGTATTATTGGCTATTTATCTACTTGGTATTCGGCAGGGCGGAACGATGAAAGTCGTGATGAAAAAATTGGAAGAAGCATTCAAATCTACTGCGTCTATCTTGCTCATTGTGGCTGGTGCGGGCGCACTCAAACAAATACTCAATGATAGCAATATCAGTAAGTTCATTGGCGAGCAGTTACAATACATTCCTATTTCCCCTCTTGTATTGAGTTGGGGTATCGCAGGAGCGATACGCGTCGCCGTAGGCTCAGCTACGGTTGCTGGGCTGACTGTAGTAGGGATTCTTGCACCTATGATTCAGCAACAGACTGATATTAAGCCTGAGCTGATGGTATTGGCTATTGGTGCGGGGAGTTTGATGTTTTCACATTTGAACGACGCAGGATTCTGGCTCTTCAAAGAATATTTTAATCTTACCATCAAAGAAACACTGCTAACTTGGACGGTCATGGAAACATTGGTATCTGTGATTGGCTTGCTTGGGGTATTGATACTAAATATGGTCGTATAAGTAGCAAAAGTAGTAAGCAAAATAGCCCTATCCTCTCTTAGATTCTTAAAAATTAGCACTTACAAAGTCATCAATTTTATCCATCATTGGGTGTTTGAATGACATATAATAAAATCCTTCAAAATTTCAAAGCATTGAAGGGTTTATTTTTTTATATAAATTTTTCCGCTTTTTTTTTTGACAATTATTTACAGAGTTTTTATTATATTTACTATGTTAATTATATTAATCATATCATCAATTGTGAGGAAACACATCAATAAATGGTAATCTTAATATGCTGACATACTCTTTAACCGTCAATCATATACTATAAAGTAGGTGATAAAATCAAAATTTAATAAACTTGAAATTTATGTGGCAAGAAGAAAACAATCAATTAATCAAAACTTTTGTATTTAAAAATTTCATTGAGGCGTTTGGATTCATGACTAAAGTAGCACTTATTGCAGAAAAGATGGATCATCACCCCGAATGGACGAATGTGTATAACAAAGTAACTATCAGACTCAGTACCCATGATGCGGGCAATACAGTAACAGAGAAAGACCGCAAATTGGCTGAAGCAATAGACAAACTATTAAACTAATTATTATTACTATCTTTTTCTTAATAAATAAGGCATTCTAACTTATAGCTACTTAGAGGATGTTTTTTACTTAAACGACGACCGAAGATGACACAGACTTTAGAGAAAGACGTTACGTCGACGTTAAAAGAAAGCCTCAAATTCGTTTTTGGCTACACCCAATTTAGAGGTAATCAAGAGGCAATTATCAAAAATGTATTTGCAAGGAGGAATACATTTGTCATTATGCCTACAGGCGCAGGCAAATCACTCTGCTACCAACTCCCTGCGGTAGTATTAGATGGTACAGCGATTGTGATTTCTCCATTGATTGCATTGATGAAAAATCAGGTTGATCAGCTCAATGCACTCGGAGTAAATGCCCAATTCTTAAACTCTACGCTCTCAAAAGCAGAAATTACGAAGGTAAAAAAAGAAACCTTGAATGGTGAAGTAAAGCTACTCTATGTAGCTCCAGAGTCTTTGACCAAAGAAGAAAATATTAATTTCTTGAAAAGCTCTAAGATTTCTTTTGTAGCCATAGATGAGGCGCACTGTATTTCAGAATGGGGGCATGATTTTAGACCAGAATACCGAAAAATAAAGTCTATCATAGACCAAATAGGAGAATTCCCTATTATCGCACTGACGGCTACCGCAACGCCCAAGGTACAGATTGATATACAGAAAAATTTACAAATGGAAGACGCTGATATCTTCATGTCTTCATTCAATCGCCCCAATCTTCACTATGAGGTAAAGCCTAAAATCAATACCCGCAAGCAACTGATTAGATTTATCAAACAGCACAAAGGCAAATCGGGAATTATTTATTGCTTAAGTCGCAAAAAAGTAGAAGAAATCGCAGAGTTCCTGAAAGTCAATGACATCAAAGCCTTACCTTATCACGCAGGTTTAGATGCGGAGATTCGTATGCACAATCAAGACGCTTTCTTGAACGAGGACGTAGATGTGATAGTCGCTACTATTGCCTTCGGTATGGGTATAGACAAGCCCGACGTGCGTTTTGTGATTCACTATGATACGCCGAAGTCCTTGGAGGGATATTATCAAGAAACAGGGCGCGCAGGTAGAGATGGCTTAGAAGGGCATTGTCTGATGTTTTACAGCCCTAATGACATTATCAAATTAGAGAAATTTAACAAGGACAAATCCGTTACGGAAAGGGACAATGCCAGATACTTATTAGCCGAAATGTCTTCTTATGCCGAGTCTTCCGTATGTAGGCGTAGGCAACTATTGCACTATTTCGGCGAAAAATACGCAGACCAGCTCTGCGGAGAAAGTGGTGGCTGTGATAATTGTCATGTGGCTAAAGAAAAACTATTTGATGGCAAAGAAAAACTAATATTGGTATTAGATACAGCGACTAAAACAGGACAAAGATTTAATGCAGAGCATCTGGCTGATGTAATTAGAGGAGTGCCTAATGAATACGCTGTAAGCTACGGGCATACCCAATTGGATATATTTGGCAAAGGGAAAGAAGAAGAATTAAAAACATGGCTTTCTGTCATTAGACAAGCTCTTTTGTATGAGTTTTTAGAAAAAGATATTGATAACATGGGAGTTCTTAAGGTAGCAGAGAAAGGTAGTAAATTCTTGCAAAGACCTTCTCCTATGACCCTTGCCAAAGACCATGACTACTCCGATACAGAAAGCGAAGACGATGAAGTAGAGCAAAATGTTCCTCCAACTCGCTCCTACGACGAGGTATTGTATGACTTACTCAAAGGACTTCGCAGAAAAGTGGCTAAGCAGATGTCTTTGCCACCCTATGTAATCTTCCAAGACCCGTCGTTGGAAGAAATGGCAACGACCTATCCTACTACAATGGAGGAATTAGCACAAATCAATGGCGTAGGTCAGGGCAAAGCCAAAAAATTTGGTAAGCAGTTCCGTAGAGCTAATCTCCAAATATGTGGAGGAAAATGAAATAGAAACAGCCTCAGATGTAGTAGTCAAATCTATGGTCAATAAATCTAAAATTAAGATTTTTATTATCCAACAGATAGACCGCAAAGTCGACTTAGAAGAAATATGCGAAACCAAAGGCGTTACATTACAAGAAGTAATCGAGGAAATAGAACACATCTGCTATTCAGGTACTAAACTCAATTTGGATTATTACATTAACCAAATCATGGACAAGGATAGACAAGACGACATCTTTGACTATTTTATGGGAGCGGAAACAGACAATATTACTATCGCTTTGGAAGAATTAGGAGAAGACGAATACTCGGAAGAGGAACTTAGACTGATGAGAATCAAGTTTTTGTCTGAAGTTGCCTTGTAGGTTAGCATGAAGCAGTTAGCATAATAGCTTTACTAATTTTTTGGAGATTAGTAAAGCTATTTTTTACTTAAGTAACTACTCAAAATTGCTTTAAATAGGTAATTTTACCAATCAAGTGCTGGCTTTGCTGTCTTTCGGTAGATTGGTAAGCACGTTGGTTGAATACAAGATAGACAAAGGAAAGAGGTTGGAACTCCCATGCCAAACGCAAATTCCAAATTTCTCGACGTTGGGAAGTATTGTACTGATAAAACCCAATAACTTGCAAACGTGGATTAAGCGCAATGCGAGTTTCTAAACCTATTAGCCTAACCGATTCGCTGGTCTTGTCGATACCGACCTCTCTAAATCTATTACTTTCATAGTTCAGCGCAAAAGCAAAATGAGGCAAAGGCGAGGTACGCAAACGCAAGGAAAGAAAATCTAATTTGCCGTCATAGTATCCACCTCTTTCATAATTTAGAAAATAAGAAAATTTCTTAGAAGGGTCGCTCAGGGTTAATACCGAATAGCGCAAGTAATTGTATTCTCCTGCATTAATGTTAATCCCCAAAGGACTAAAGGTCTCATCTAAACGCTGATAGGTAGGTGTTACAAATAACCCAAAGAACCCACCATTCTGCATAGCAAGCCAAATAGGGCCGCCTGTGGAGTTAGAAATCACATCATAGCGCGATACAAAACCCATTTCAGGGTTAAAATCTTTAGTAACTATGGTGCTGGTACTCCACCCAACAAATTGGTT
>JALOMS010000493.1 GCA_025455345.1 Thermoflexibacter sp.
GGCATTACTCCTGGGTCTTCCTGATGCCAATGTGCGGAGAAGATGTCTTGCTTAGGTCTTTGGTCTGCCTGCCAGTAGCGCGTACCATCAGAGCTAAAATAGCCCGCATTGCCTCCTTCCATGAGCCACGTAACTCGACAACTTACCACTTGGTCATCATTGTCGTTCTGCCACATATTTCCATAAGAATCCATCGCTAACTCATACGCATTGCGAAAGTTATGCCCCAATACTTTGAGTCCTGTGCCGTCAGAATTGACCTGTAAAGCCAAGCCTCCCACCCATACTCTTTTATCATCACTTATCATATTTCCCTGATTTTTATCATTGTAAGGAGTGCCACCTGTATAAACACTTCCTGAGCGCAAAGTCCACCCAGCCTTGTCCGTTACGATATGAGGACCTGCATTCCCAGTATTAAAATACCATTTGCCATCAGCACCAGCCACCAATGAATGTAAACTGTGGTCATGGTCGTACCCTCCAAAACCTGTCAATAGAATTTCTTTCTTGTCTGGTACATCATCTTCATTTTCATCAGTATAAATAATCAAATGAGGTGAGCAAGAAACAATTACCTTATTGCCTATGACTGCTATTCCCAAGGGCGCACGCAAATCCTTGTCTTGGACAAAAACTTTAGAGCTATCTGCCTTGCCATCGCCATCTGTATCCTGCAAAATCATCACTCTATCACCTTCTGCGAAATGTTTGTGGTTTTCTGGTTTGTTGTTAAAATCTCTGTAATTCACTGCTTCCGTAACCCAAATTCGCCCTTTTTTGTCCACATCTATATTGGTAGGATTATAAAATAGAGGGCTTTCTGCCCAAAGTGTAGATTCCAAATCATTGGGTAGGTAAAATCTTCCATCAAATGCGATGGGATTTAGTTTTAAGTCTTTTTCTGTAAACGATTGCGGAGTTTGGCACGAAAATACAAACAGCAATGCGATGACCAAGTAAATATATCTGCCTCTTAAACAGGAAGAATTTTCATTTTTCATATTCAATCAAATTTTGGAGTAAGTAGTTATGGATTATTAGTTATTAGTTATGAATTATGAGTTAATGCAAAACACTAATAATCAATTACTTAATTGATAGCTATAATGTAAATTAACGGAATTATCCCTTAATTATTTTAGGCTTGTAAAAGTACAAATTTGAGAATTATAAATATTTGCTTATTAATATTTTAATTTTAAACACTATTTCAAAAATACAATTAAAAATAATTAATCCATAATTCCAAAAAATTTATCAATCAACTATTTACCACAAGCATACAACTATGACCCAAGTTTTGTATTTTTCTTATGAATCTTGTGTACTTGTGGTAAATAAGATAGCATATACAAAGTATATCTAAAATCTTAATTTCTCAAAATATCTACCCAACCTTTCAAAATAGTTACATTGTCTTCTTTCCGCAGTCTAATGAATGTAATTTCGGCTTCATAATAATACAAGCCTGAGGGGAGAGGTTTACCGTCTTGACTTACACCTGCCCAATTTAGATTGATGTCGTTAGGAGGTACAGCACTATCGCTTTGATATACCAACCCACCCCAACGATTATAAACTTTAAACACGACTCTTTCGACAAATCTTGGACAAACCATAGGTCTAAATACGTCATTTTTGCCATCTCCATTAGGGGTAATGACATTGGGGAGTTCGTAGAATGGACAGTTATCATTACAAACCAAATTACTTAATCTACTTTCATTGCCTGCGGTGTCTAAGGCACTGATTGCATAACAACCAGCTAAAGAAGTAAGATTTTGATGTACATAGAAAGTATCTTTGACCGTAGTAAGTAATCTCAAACTGTCTTCTTCAGTAGGTTTAAAATATATCCTATATCCTGAAATAAAGGTATCACACCCCGTTCTTCGGTCTGCATTCCAAGAAATCCTATTGCTATAAGTTCCATTACAAGTATTAGGGTCTCTGGGATTAAAGTTATCGCAGTTCAAAGGCACTATCCTTGCTTGGGGTGGACAAGGCGGTACGGTATCCCTTGTAATAGAGCAGATTACTTGAGATTTGTTCAGCAAGGGTTCGAAGATATTAGGATTTTCGTATGAGCCTCTTGTAGTAACAAAGTAACAATACCTTACGCCATCTCTTAAGGGCTGATTTTGGAATCTTCCTAAATCAGTATAATTAAAGCCATTAGTAGTTACATCTACACTGTCTATTACGTCAAATGTTCCTCTTGTATCTATACGTTCTCTATGAATATAGTGTCGTCTATATCTTGCCGAAATATTATTCCAAGGGACTACCATATTCCAACGTAATCTGACAGCGCGCGAAGCAGGATTGGCTTCTAAGCGAACGGAGGAGGCAACCTCAGAGCTATCTACGATGGAGCCATTAGCAAAGAAAGTAATTCTGTAATTGTAAGCTCTTGCTTCTGTATTGAGTCCTGTATCAGTAAAGAAAGTATCGTTTTCTGCAAAGACTCTTGGTAATTGTCTGATATTAGTTGTTCCACTAAAACTTTCTGCCCTTGTTACTCTATACGTATGAGGTCTTGGGAAGCGAGTAGGGTCAATGGCAATAGGTTTTACCCAACGAACAAAAATCTCGCCTTGTGTGGGATTGGTTCTTTCTATACTGACATTAGTGATGAGCGGGGCGATGGTCTGCAAAGTGCTACAAATTTCCGTAGAAGCAATGCTCTCACCTCCTCTTGGGTCTGGGAAAACAGCATAAATACGATAACAATAAGTGATGCCTCGCCTTAATCCTTGTCCGCCATTATTATCCACAAAACTGGTTTGTCCAATAGGAATTTCACCTATTTGTTGGTATCCTGCTGAGGCGGGAATACCTGTTTCACAATTCCCCGGATTCCAACCTGAAGTTCCTTGTCGCCTAAATACCAGCATTCGAGTAGCATTTGGACAAGTATAATTTGCCCAAGAAAGAGCAATGCTTCGATTTGTATTATTGGGAGTGGCTGTCAAACGAGTAGGAGCAGGACCAATAACAGTAACTCTCCATGTTCTCAATACCACTAAACGGTTAATTCGTGGAGTTGGGCGGTCTTCTGCCCGAAATACCACATTATAAGGTTCCCTTCTTACGTCAGTACATACAGTTTGCCAACGAAACACGCCCACTCGCCTACCAGCCGTAGATTGGCTCAGCAAAGTATCAAAAACAGCCCTATTGCCCGGAGCGCGATTTTGGAAAAGCTCGCCAAAAGCTTGTAAAGAGATAAAATCTCTATCAGGGTCAGTAGCAATGATATTTCTTTGTAGGTTCGTACCTGCAATTACGCAAGTATCTTGAGGAATAATCAAAACAGGCGGTCTATTAGGGTTTTCACGGATAATGATTTGAATATCTCTATTGATTGAGCTGATTTTGATGCCATTGCGCCATTCATTGACAAAGAAAGCCACATTGTATTGACCCGGCTGTAAGGGTGCATCCCAAATCAAATCACCTGTGAGTGGGTCTATTCGCAGAGTAGCAGGACCTGTATTAGCTTGGTTTGTAGCACCAAAAAGAGTTTCGGGGAAAGAATATCCTTCTACATTTCTTCCCACATCTCTCTTACAAACAGTTAGTTCGTAAGAAAGACTATCCCCTTCAGGGTCAAAAGCTCCAGGATTGTGAATAAATATCTGTCTTGATGCTCCAAAATCCAAAATAGGATAAGTTAGAATAGGAGAACTATTTAAACCCAAAAAAGGAGAAATTAAGAAAGTAGATTCTATGTAAAAAGGAGTATTGACCGAGTTTGGAATATTTAATACATTCGGGTTACGATTACGAATACCTACACCTACTTTGAACTCACCAGGACCTGCGAAAGTATAGGTTGTAATATAAAGTAGCCTTTCTGTTTGGTTACCAACATCTTGTGTTAAAGTAAGCCTTACCTCAGCTTTTTCACCATTGCCAAAATCAAACTCCACTCTCTCATCGGCTGGCACTCCCGTAACATCGCGATAAATGGTCAAGGTAAATTCGTAAGTTAAGCCAGCACCAGGGAGTCGCCTTGCAGTAAGGTCTCCGCCGCGTATGTGCGTAGCATATACATTAGAAATAAAAATAAGAAATAGGCAAAAGAATGAAATAATAATCTTTGCTTGTACTTGTTTCATAGTTGCATTATATAGTGCTAATTGTTTTATGAGCATGGTTTTAAGTTCAAAGGTTAAAAATAAATTTAATTTTGCTTTTTTCGCTCTTCCTCCAAAAGTCTTCTTAGTTGTTCAATTTCCTTGTCTTT
>JALOMS010000027.1 GCA_025455345.1 Thermoflexibacter sp.
ATATTATACTATATCTATTGACCGAGACCAAAGATATAAATCTGCAGTTAATAAAAATAAATTCATCACCCAATGGTTAGAAAAGTCTGATTTTATTGACGTTCCTAAAGGAAGCAAGGTAGTATTTACTTTTTATGATGATGACTTTTCTATGGTCAGAACAGGGGTATTAAGCAATCCTGATGATTATGTCGGTGTATTAGAATTGACTCTTGAGCAATTATTAAAGGCTTCTCAAGAAGGCAAGGAGTTTAAATTTGACAAAGTGATTAAGTGTAGGATAAGTGTATCTAATGTAATGCAGTAATAAAAATACTATACTAACTCAAGCTAAAACCAAAGAAATCAAATTATTAGCAGAGCAAGTACTTTCTCATTTCTATAATTTAGAGTAAAAACAACTAAAATCTTATCGATTACATGAAAAAAGTAATAGGAATTGGTGGAATTTTCTTTAAAAGTGCGAATCCCCCTGCACTCAAAGCGTGGTACAAGGAACATTTAGGGATAGAAGCAGACCAGTATGGAGCAGTATTCCCGCATAATGGTTTTGATACGTTTGATAAAGAAAGTTATACCGTTTGGAGTCCTTTTGTCAAAGATACAGGATATTTTCACCCAAGTAATCAACCATTTATGATTAATTTTGTGGTAGATGACTTATTAGGATTGTTAGAGGAGTTAAACAAGGCAGGCATAGCACAAGTAGGAACAATGGAAGAAGCGGAATACGGCAAATTTGCGTGGATTATGGACATAGAAGGCAATAAGATAGAACTTTGGGAGCCTCCTAAAAAGAAAGTCTAAACTTTACAAAAAGAAAGGTGAGCGCATATATTAGCAAGGATATTGCTATACAAAATGTTGTGTTTACTTATTAAAAACGATAATTTTTCTACATTTGATAAAATTCGTTTTACTAAATTTCAAAATTTCACCAATGGAATTCATAAATTATTCATTATTAGAAGATAGAAAAGAACACTTGCAAAAGGCTTGGCACTCAGCTCAGCCTTTCCACTATGTAGTTTTTGAAGATTTTTTTGCTCCCGAAGCTGCCGAATTAATATTTCAAAACTATCCAACAACCCAAGAAGAAGGCTGGGATAATACTACTTATATCAACCAGCGCAATAAGTTCAGCATGACTAAGTTTACTAACCCCGTTATTCAACAAGCCTTTGATGAGTTCAATTCTGCAAAACTTTTAAAAATTGTGGAATACATCACAGGCATACAAGACTTAGTTGCTGATGAAAAGCTATTTGGCGGAGGGTTACACCAATCTATCAATGGTGCATTCTTAGATGTTCATGTGGATTTTAACTATCACCCAGAAACCAAATACCATCGCCGTATGAATATCTTGGTTTATATGAATAAAGATTGGAAAATGGAGTACAATGGATATTTGGAACTATGGGATATGGAAGCCAAAAAACAGTTGGCTTATGTAGCTCCTAACTTTAATCGTTGCGTGATTTTTGAAACCAATGAGATTTCCTTTCATGGGCATCCTAAGCCTCTCCATACACCTCAAGGGGTTAGTCGCAAGTCATTGGCGGCGTATTACTATACGAAAGAAAGACCTAATAGCGAAATAGCGCAAGACCATAACACCATTTATGTCAATACGGAAGGGACTACAGGATTGGTAAAGAATCTCAAATCTGGTTTGAAGGCATTTGTGGAGCGCGTAACGCATACCAATAAAGATGAAGATTAGCCTCTATGTAAAATACTAATAATCAAATCTTTGACAAAGTTTAAAATTTTGTCAAAGATTGTATAATTCGCAGATTCAAGATAAGTAATTGAGCAAATTAAAGCGTTCTTTCGCCCCTATCTAAATCTTTCAATTGCATTGCGCCCCCAGAGGGGAAAGACTTGCTGTAAATCTGTATTTTAGCTCCCGGGCTGGGGTTGGGGCGGTTATTTTTGCTCAATTACTTAAGTATATCGACTTTTATAAGCGTTCTTTGTATTAAAGTCCCATTGGGACGGCATATTGGTAGAAACTGGAATTTAAGAACAACATGTAAGTCCCATAGGGACGATACAAAATACTGTTTATTAAATAGTTGCGCCCCAGAATGGAATTCCCTATGGGACTTAAATTCTGAACTTAATTTCTACAAAGCTCGTGTCCCTAACGGGACTTAAACGTGTTTATTTTTGTTGATGTACTTAAACCAAGTTTTGAATCTTTTTTTGGAATAAGGATTACACTTGTAGTAATGAAGGCAATTATTTGATAATGTATTGGTTATTCTTAAAATTATTATAGTTCATGATTAGTTTAGATATGTTTATAAAACAATGTGAAAAAGATTTGATTCTTAAACGGAGTTTATTAGACAATACGTTAGCTAATATATATGATTTATCAGAAAAAGATAAAATTCTTTGTAAGCCAATCATTAATTTTATTGTAAAACACCAAATTGAAGTTGATGTTGATACAAAGAATATGGAGTTTTCATCAAAAGAGCGTATTTTAGTTTGTCGACTCATTCCTCTTTTATTTGCACTTGACACTGATGACCCCAGATGGTCAAGTTTTATGCTAACTCAGGCAATTAAATCTGCGAATGATGTTATTGGAATCAATCTTTTAGAAATTGGGACAGCTTTTTTGGAAATATTGTGTGAGTTTGCCACACCACTCAATAGAGTTGTCAAAAATTTTTGTATAGATTTTTCAAGAGAATTGACAGCACATTATCGGAAAAGATTAAAGGAATTAGAATCATTAATTTATTGGGAAAATAGTTGTTGTCAGCACGTTGAAGCTGTGGCATTTTTAAAATATAGTCTCGTACCTATTGATAATTACAAAGCAGATTTCATATTAAAAACCGTGATAACCCTCATCAAAAGTGAGTATTTTGAAGAATTTATTGAAGGAATCAAATATTTATTTGAAGACTTGGAATACAAGCAAAACTTTTTAGAATGCTTACTTAACCTTGATTTACCTAAAACCAATAAAGATTTAATCATATCTATTCTTAATCTCTACTGATTCAAGTTAAACCAAGTTTTGAATCTTTGAGGAAAGAGTTTAAACTTTTAAAAAGTTTAAACTCTCTCTTTCTACAAGAATACCTTTGTTTCTCTAAAACCCTTCTTCACCACGCAAGTATTTTGGGAGCATGAAGGATTATGACATAATATCTCAAAATGTATGCTATGTCATTTTGTCATTATAAACCTTTTGGCAGTATAATTGTTTAATAGAACAACGTTCTAAAAGGCAACATTCTAATTATACATCATTGCCATATTTTACATTTATAAAAAAGAATTTCTGACATGGAAAATCATAACGAGGAAATCAATCAAGACCCAATAACTAAGGAAGAAAACCCTGTAATAGAGGAAATTACTAATGAAAATACCCAATCGAACACAGGTAGTGAAGAAGAAAAGTGGAAAAGAGAGTTTAATGAAATGAAGGAAAAATACATGAGGTTATATGCGGATTTTGAGAACTTTAGGAAAAGAACTGCAAAAGAGAAATTGGAGTTTATGACCTCTGCTAATGAAGGTCTTATCAAAAGTATATTACCCGTTTTAGATGATTTCGAGAGAGCGCAAAAAAATATAGGGAATCAAAACGTAGAAACGATGAAGCAAGGCGTTACGTTGATTCATGACAAGCTATTTAAGATATTAGAACACAAGGGATTAAAGCCTATGGTAGATGTAGTTGGTTCTGAGTTTAATGCTGACTATCACGAAGCAATTACGCAGATTCCTATGCCAGATATGCAAGGCAAGATTGTAGATGAGTTAGAGAAGGGGTATTTTTTAGGAGAAAAAGTATTGCGTTATTCTAAAGTAGTTGTAGGTTCATAATCAAATATTTATATCTTCGTTTTATTACAAATAAAGTCATATAATCACACAATATAAATGGCAAAGCGAGATTATTACGAGGTTTTGGGAGTAATTAAAAACTCGTCTGAGGAAGAGATAAAAAAGGCATATCGCAAGTTGGCTATTAAATATCACCCTGACAAAAATCCGGGGGACAAAGATGCCGAAGAGAAATTTAAAGAAGCCGCCGAAGCCTACGAAGTCTTGAGTAATCCTGACAAAAGGACAAGGTATGACCGCTATGGACACCAAGGATTAGATGGATTTAGCGGGGCAGGAGGAATGAATATGGAAGATATTTTCTCCCAATTTAGTAATATCTTTGGTGGTGATGATAACCCCTTTGGAAGTTTTTTTGGCGGCGGTGGAAGACAACAAGTCAGAAAAGGAACAAATCTGCGTATCAAGTTAAAATTAAATTTGGAGGAAGTAGCAGAGGGCGTAGAGAAAAAAATAAAGGTAAAAAGACAGGTCGCTTGTGAGGGTTGTAAAGGCACAGGTGCCAAAAACGGCACAGCCTTCAAATCCTGTACTACTTGTAATGGCACAGGACAAATCAGGAGAGTTGTCAATACCATGTTGGGACAGATGATGTCCGCAACTACCTGTCCCGCATGTAATGGTGTAGGCAGAATGGTGGCAGAACGCTGTGATGGAGCGTGTGGTGGTAGAGACGGGCTGGTCTTACAAGAAGAGGTCATTACTGTCAAAGTACCTGCCGGAGTGGAAGAAGGCATGCAGCTATCCATGGCAGGAAAGGGCAATTTTCCAGCAGGGGGAGGTATAGCTGGGGACTTACTTATTATGATAGAAGAGGAAGAACACCCTACTCTCAAAAGAGATGGCAAAAATATACACTATGACTTACACATCAGTTTTATAGATGCCGCCTTAGGAACTAATCTGGAAGTTCCGACCATAGGTGGTAAAGCAAGAATAGCCATAGAAGCAGGAACACAAGGCGGCAAAATCCTACGCCTTAAAAATAAAGGAGTTAAAGAAATAAACGGGTACGGAATAGGAGACCAACTTATTCATATTAATATATGGACACCCAAACAACTTACCAAAGAAGAAAAAGCATTATTGGAAAAATTGAAAACTTCTGAAAACTTTAACCCTAAACCAGAAAAGACAGAAAAGACTTTTATGGAAAAAATGAAAGAATACTTTAGTTAATGGTAAGTCCAAATGGTATGACGCTTAATTTGTCAAATCAAATAGACTTCTAAATAAAATTTACTATGCAGGGAATCGATATTCACATAGAAGCCTCAAGAATGCAACAAGCGATAGAGGATAGCTTGGGCATTGAGGGCAGTTTGATTTTTGATTATATCATAGAAGGAGGCAGGATAAAACTCGACCTTGTTACTGTAAACAAAAGACATAGCCAATCTTTCTTGTTCCATTCAGTATTTGGAATCGATAAAATAGACGCACTCAAAAAGATGCTCGATTATGTGCAGACTTACAAAGCACAGGAAAATTCTTATACTATCCAATGGACAGCCAAAGACAGTCGCGAACTCCAAACTTCCTATTTTAGAGCCAGAAACATCTATGACGCATTGGACAAACTCTATTATGGCAGAGATGTCAATGCTATTACCGTATTTAGCGTTGTGCTTAACCCTGTTGCCTAATATGACTGCTTATAGTTATATCTCTTGATGACTTGGCTTTAATGAAGCTACTACCCAAACAAAAATCCTTAAAGATGAGCTAAGTCATTTTAAATCCAGTCAAAAAGTATTATCTTTGATACAAATTTTAAAAACAACGTATTATGTTATCCGACAAACCAAGCATCACAGATATATTCCTTGAGGTTCGTGAAGGTGTCTTTACCATTGATATAGAGGCACTTAGTAATACTTCAGCAGATAAAAAATCCCTAAAAAAATCGCCTAAAGATTGTTGTCATAGCTACCGCAAAGGCAAGCGGTGTAAGGATTGTCCTCTTAGGTTCTCTAATTTTTGAAATACGCCTATGAAAATGAAAATTCTTTTTATCATTAGTTGTTTTTTATTTGCTTTTTCTGCTTTTAAGACACAACAAAAAAGAGGAATAGACATTAAAGACAAACTTTCCGACTATGGCTTTTTCAAAGGAAAGATGTCAGACCTCACTCCTGCGGAAGAAGTCATGCCCTACCAACTTAATACGCCACTATTTTCTGATTATGCCGAGAAGATGCGATTTGTTAGACTCCCATCAGGCACAACAGCGAGCTATGCTCCCAAAGATGTTTTTGATTTTCCTCAAGGAACGATTTTGATAAAAAATTTTTATTACTTTAATGATTTTAAAGACCAAAGCAAAGGAAGGTTTATCTTAGAAACCCGCCTATTGATACATCAAGAGGAGGGCTGGGTAGCTATGCCATATATTTGGAATGAGGAACAGAACGAGGCATTTTTAGAAGTAGCGGGAGATACCAAGCAAATCACTTGGAAAGATGAAAAGGGCAAAAAACAAGTATTAGACTATGCAATTCCTAACGTTAATCAATGCAAGGGTTGCCATCTCAAAGCAGGGAAAATGGCACCAATCGGCTTAGTGGCTCGTCAGCTCAATGGAGATTTCGAATACGCAGAAGGCAAGGCAAACCAACTCCTAAAATGGCAGGAAAAAGGAATACTTTCTACCTTACCAGATATTGCTCAGGTGGGCAAAGTACCTACATGGGCTATACAGAATGATGGAGATATTAATAGCAGAGCAAGAGCATGGCTTGATATTAATTGTGCTTTTTGCCACAATCCTGAAGGAGCAGCAAGCACTTCTGGCTTATTTTTAGAATATTATCAAGAAAACAAGACAGCTTTGGGTATTCTCAAAACTCCCGTAGCGGCTGGCAAAGGTTCGGGGAACCGTCAATATAGCATAGTGCCTAACCAACCCGACAAATCCATCTTGGTTTATCGCATAGAATCTATTGACCCTTCGGTCATGATGCCTGAAATCGGTAGAAAGACAGTCCACAAAGAAGGGGTTGCGCTTATCAGAGAATGGATAAAACAAATGAACTAAATGTTATTCTTGCAAGAAGATTGTCTTATTTTTGTTATATCTAAATAGGATTTTTTATATTGCCACACTGTAATTCTTTACCTATATCAAAATCAGAAAATCATTGTTGAACTATGAGAACCTTCTATTTTTTCCTCATTTTATTGTTATGTACTCCTATTCAAACGTTTGCAGATATAATCATGCCCAAAATATTTGCAGATGGCATGGTCTTACAAAGAGACATTCCTGTTCCTATATGGGGACAAGCTGAAGCAGGAGAAAAAGTTACAGTAACTTTTTTGGGTAAGCGTTACGTTGCCAAAGCAGATAATACAGGCAGATGGCAAGTGAAATTGGCTGAAATGAAAGCGGGAGGAGCATTTGAAATGACTATTCAGGGCAAAGGTAAGAACATCATTACGATAAAAAATATCATGGTGGGCGAGGTATGGATATGTAGCGGACAATCCAATATGGAATGGAAGATAGATTGGCTTCCTTATAAAAATACAGAGCCTGCCCTTGCTAACTTCCCACAAATCAGAATGTTTACCGTTCCTAAAGACTTAAGTGCATTACCTAAAAAAGATATTACAGGCGGAAGTTGGAAGGAAGCAGTAGGCGATAATGTGAGGGATTTTTCCGCAGTAGCCTATTTTTTTGGAAAAGAATTGTATAATCAGTACAAAATACCTATTGGACTGATTAACACAAGTTGGGGAGGAACCATTGCGGAGACTTGGATGAGCGCGGGTGCGGCAAAGCAGATTCCAGAGTTCAAAGAAAGAGTAGAAAGATTGGAGAAAAGCCCTGACTTATTAGAAAATGCGAAGAAACAAGCAGAAGAACTCAAAAAACGGATTCTGGGGACAAGCGATACCAAAGAAACAGGCATCATGGGCAAATGGTGGAAGGAAAATACAGATTTGAGTGCTTGGAAAGAAATGAAAATACCCACACTTTGGGAAGAAGAAGGTTTAAGTGGGTTAGATGGAGTAGTATGGTTTAGAAAAGAATTTGAGCTATCAGAAAGTCAAATAAAAAAAGACATTTACCTCCATCTGGGCATGATTGACGACAACGAAGAAACCTACCTCAATGGAGAATTAGTAGGACAAACCAAAGGTTATAATCAAGCAAGAATATACAAAATCCCTGCTGAAAAACTGAAAATAGGCAAAAATGTCATTGTAGTTAGAGTAACAGATACAGGCGGTGGCGGGGGAATTTATGGGAAAGCCGATGACTTATTTGTACGAGCAGGCGAGGAAAAAATTGCATCTCTGGCTGGTAGCTGGAAGTACAAAATAGATGCCGCCGAACAAGTATCAATCAGCCTCAACCAAGACCCTAACAGTAACCCAACCTTACTTTTCAATGCAATGATAGCTCCCTTAGTTCCTTATGCTATCAAAGGGGCAATTTGGTACCAAGGCGAGAGCAATGCAGGCAGAGCTTACCAATACCGTACTGTTTTCCCCAGTATGATACAAGATTGGCGAAATCAATGGGCGCAACCTCAAAAAGACTTCCCTTTTCTTTTTGTACAATTAGCTAACTTTATGAAATTTGAGGATACTCCCAAAGAAAGTGATTGGGCAGAGCTTAGAGAAGCCCAAACCATGACACTTGCCCTCCCCAACACTGGTATGGCTGTCATCATAGACATCGGAGAGGGAGCGGATATTCACCCCAAAAACAAATATGATGTGGGTCAAAGATTGGCTTTAGCGGCAAGAAAAATAGCATACCAAGAAGATATTCATTACGCAAGTCCCATGTATCAATCCATGCAAGTCCAAGATAATAAAGCAATTATTACATTTAAACATCTTGGCAACGGTCTAATAGCCAAAGACCGATATGGCTATGTCAAAGGATTTACCATAGCAGGGGAAGACAAGAAATTTTATTGGGCAAAGGCTTATCTGGAAGGGAATCAGGTCGTGGTTTATAGCGAATACGTAACAAAACCCGTAGCCGTGCGATACGCATGGGCAAACAATCCAGAAGACTTAAACTTGTTTAGCAAAGATGGTTTGCCTGTTTGTCCTTTCCGTACAGATGATTGGCAAGGCATTACTTTTGGAAAAAAATAATAAATTTTGCTATTCATTTGATAAAACTATTGCCTCATAACTTATTTGTAGAATAATATTTGCTATTTTAAAAGGCAAAATCACGCTTACAATTGCCAAAGCCATTGTTTATGAGGAACATCATTTTTACTGTTTTTTTCTTATTTATTTTCACCTATGTATATGCCCAAGAAGATGGAGTAATACAAATCAACGAAGGGCAGGGTGTTACCAATGATTATGAAGGTAAGGTAACACTCAAACTATTTGCTAAAGGAGCAGTACAAATGCAAATTAGTAATAATGGTAGCTTTATTGGGTCAAGATGGCAAGCCTTCATGCCAAGAATAATATGGAAACTGTCCAACGAAGATGGTATCAAAACTGTTTATGCAAAATTCAGAGATAGCGAAAATAATCTTATCGCATCTGTCGAAGCCAATATAGAATTAGACAGATTGCCACCTACCAATCTTAGCCTTGTCATTGATGGGGGGAAAAAAATTACCAATGTCAAAGACCGAATCGTACAATTAGCAGTCCAAGCTGAAGGAGCAGTACAATGGCAGTTGAGTAACCGCAAAGATTTTGCAGGTACTCCGTGGACTTTGTTTGATGAAAAAGCCAAAACAAAAACATGGCAATTGCCCGGACTTGATGGAGTCAAATATATCTATGCTCGTTTTATGGACTATGCTGGCAATATGTCAGATGTCGTAGAAGCAAGTATTATACTCGACCGCCTGCCACCTTCGCAGCCAAAGATATTGATAAACAATGGAGATATGTTTGCCAAATCTCCAGACGTAACTCTTAGCCTCTCTGCCAAAGATGTCTATGAAATGCTCATTCAAGGCAATCCTACATGGATACCCTTCCAACCCACTCTCCCATGGAAATTCGACCCACCTACCAATGGAGAGAAATTAGTACAGGTAAGATTTAGAGATGAGGTTGGGAATATTTCAGACCTTGCTTTTGACAATATTATTTTGGACATGGAGCCTCCCTTATTGCCACAAATTATTATCAATAATGGAAATCGCTATACGCGTGAAAGCAATGTACCTCTAAAACTTTCTGCCATTGGTGCGGAAAAAATGATGGTAAGTAGCTCTCCCGATTTTGCCAATGCTAATTGGCTACCCTATACCAATGCGCTCTCTAATTGGGACTTAGGTCAAGAAGATGGTCTCAAAACCGTCTATGCCAAATTCCAAGACCTTGCAGGAAATGAGACAGAAATAGTTTCAGGGGAAATATTATTGGACAAGACCCCACCAATTAAGCCCAAAATAGAAGTAATCATACAAGGAAATGCACTGGGGGAAGTAGAGCCAAGAGTAGATTTGAAACTTACCGCAGAGGGAGCTAAATACATGATGTTAAGCAACTTAAATACTTTTTATGGCTCAAGATGGGAAAGCTATCGGACGGACTATCAGGGTTGGAAATTAGACAAAGGAAATTTAGATGGGAAAAAAAACATCTTTGCCAAATTCCGAGACCAAGCAGGGAATATGTCTGAAGTAGTTACTGCCATGATTCGATTGGACAGAATGGGTCCTGTGGATTGTCAAATCAAGATAGATAGGGATGCCGAATTTGCCACTAACCGCGACAAAACAGTAGTATTGTCTTTGCAAGCCAAAGGAGCAACGGAAATGCTCATCAGTCAAGACACCTCATTTATAGACGCAAAATGGATTCCTTATCAGTCCAATTACCCGTACCAAATGGTAGGAGAGGACGGAATAAAAACCATTTATGCCAAGTTCCGAGACGATGTAGGGAATGAATCCAAACAAGTTGTTTCCGACAAAATCATATTGGACACCAGTCGTCCTTACGAAGGAGAAATAACCATTAATAGAGGAGATATAGCTACCAATAATATTGATAAATCAGTTTTATTGCATCTGAAAGCAAAAGATGCTATCAAAATGATAATAAGCAATGACTCTACTTTCAAAAATATGCGATGGCAGGCATATTCTCCAGAAAATATTTCTTGGAAATTGATAGGAGAAGATGGGTTGAAGATTGTATATGCCAAATTTGCTGACAATGCTGGCAATGAATCCTTGATGTATAAAGACAGTATCCTATTAGACCGCCGCCCCCCAATGAAAGCATCTGTAAAGATTATAGGAGAGAATATACAAACTAATATACAAACTGTTCAATTAGAGCTATTTGCAGAAGGAGCAGATGAGATGATGATTTCCAATGATTTTAGATTTAGTACAGCCAAATGGGAAACCTATCGCTCTCGCAAACCTTGGACGCTGATAGGCGAAGATGGTGTAAAAACTGTTTATGTAAAATTCAGGAAAAAGCCGATTTTAGATAGGGCTTTCAAAGAAATACCCTTCTCTTTGGAATCTTCTATCGTGGTTGATAAGATAGGATTGGACACCAAAGCACCAGCTAATGGCAGTATTCGTATCAACAATAGCGCAAAATATTGTACTGATATAGATAAAAAAGTGCTATTGAGAATAGCTACCAATGCGGCTCAGGAAATGATGATTAGCAATTCGGAAGATTTCAAAGATGCGAAATGGCAACCTTACCAATTTTATGTACAAGATTGGGTATTAGACGGAGAAGACGGTGAAAAAAAGGTATTTGTCAAGTTCAAAGACAAGGCAGGTAATGAAAGCCAAGCAGTTTCTGCCACCATTATTTTAGATAGACAAGAGCCTTATAATGAAGAATTTACCATAGATAGTGGAAAATTATGTACCAATAATATCAATAACAAGGTCAAACTCCAACTCAAAGCAGAGGGAGCTTTGGAAATGGTAATCAGTAATTCTCCAGCCATTAGCAATATGGCATGGGAAAGCTACAAAACAAACAAAGAATGGACTTTGCAAGGAAGAAACGGACAAAAAACGATATTTGTCAAGTTTAGAGATGAGGCAGGAAACGAATCCAAATTGCTCAGTGCCAATATTTTATTGGACAATGAACCTCCTATTACAGGAACTCTACTCATCAATAATGGACGCACCTTGACCAAATCCAGTCGCGTCAGTCTTACGATGAATGCGAGAAATGCAGACCTGATGATGATAAGCAATACAAGTGATTTCAAAGATGCCATTTGGGAAGAATACTCTGCGCTAAAGGTCTGGTTTTTAGACAATAATGAAGGATTAAAAACCGTATTTATAAAGTTTAAAGACAAATGTGGAAACGAATCTATTGTCATCTCTAAAGATATAACCTTAGTAAACGAATAATATCCGCACATGAATATATTAGTAACTGGAGCAAACGGACAATTGGGGAGTGAATTAAAAAAAATACACCAGCTTTTTCCTGATTATCTTTTTGATTTTACAGATATAGACGAATTGGACATTACTGACGCAAGGTCAGTACAAACTTTTTTTGAGCAAAAGAAATATCACTTTTGTATCAATACTGCCGCCTATACCGCAGTAGATAAAGCTGAAAATGAGCAAGATAAAGCCTATTTGATTAATTCAGAAGCTGTCAAGCATCTTGCCCAACAGTGCGCCGAACATCATACAGTTTTGATTCATATTTCCACGGATTATGTATTTAGCGGCAAAAGTTACTCCCCTTACCATGAAGAAAATAACACTAATCCTATAAGTATTTACGGCAAGACCAAATTAGAGGGAGAGCAGATAGCACTCCAAACTAATCCTCAAAGCATAGTCATACGCACCTCTTGGCTTTACTCGACTTTTGGGCATAATTTTGTCAAAACCATGTTACGTCTTGCAGAAAACAAATCAAGCATCAGCGTAGTCGCCGACCAAGTAGGCTCGCCCACTTATGCAGAGGATTTGGCGCAGGTAATCGTACAAATAATGGATTTTGTCCTTAAACATAAAGACAATTCGCTATTTGGCATTTATCATTATAGCAACGAAGGCGTGGCAAGTTGGTATGACTTTGCCCATGCTATTTTTCAATTAAAAAGTTTGTCTATCAATACATTGCCTATCAAAACAATACAATATCCTACTCCAGCACAACGCCCATCTTATAGTATTTTAGATAAAAATAAAATCAAAAATACCTTTGGGATAAAAATTCCTCATTGGAGAGATAGCTTAGCAAGATGCTTAGAAAAGTTAGGAAGATAATTCTTAGAAATAGATAATCTAAATAGGGCAAGTAAAATATCTATTTGCTCATTGCTTTTGCTACACTTAGAGTGTAAGTTTTTGTACTAAAACAATAAGTAGTTACACTTATGCAAGATTTTTCTACTATTTTCATTTTTTGTTAATTAAATGTGTTTGTATTTATACAAAATTTTATCATGTTTGCGTTATCTTAGATTTATCTAAGCAGTTCTTCCAACTTTTAACAATGAAAATTGTTATTTTGGAATATAACAAAAAGTATCATATTTACCAATTAGATTTATTAATCTTACTTCTTTTTTTGTATTAGGTAATTTTCTTTCAGCCCAATCAAAGTGTATTGGGTTGCTTAAAAAAAATGATTAACACAGTAGAAAATGGCTTGGCGTATAATGACTTTGCAGGCTCGGAAGACCTGCTTCAGGCGATTTTTGATAGTAGTTTTTACGCCTTAGTTATTATGGATACGGATTTGAGGGTGCGCGCACTAAATCAACAAGCCGTAGATAATCAACATCTTTATTTTAATCGCAAGGTAAACATAGGTGACTATGTCGGGGATTTTGTCTTACAAGAAAATAAGCAAGAGATTATTAGCCAATTAAGCGAAGTAATCGCAGGAAAAATTATTAGACAAGAACGCAAGGTTTTGGGCAAATTGGACAATCAACGTTATTGGTTTGATATTACGATTTCGCCAATTTACAACAAAGACAAGACTGTTCTTGGCATTTGTTATGGGGCTATCAATATCACAGATAGAAAGTTAGCCGAAGAAAAAGTAGAGAAAATGCTCGCACAAGAGCAAATGCTTACCGAAGAACTCAACTCCCAAAATGAAGAATTACAACAAAATTTAGAAGAACTCAACTCGACACAAAATGCACTTTATGAATCCCAACAAAATCTACAAGCAATATTTAATAGTAATTTGATAGGGATTGTTGTCTATGATAGAAATTTCAAAATATTGAGAATCAATAGAAAAGCACATGCTGATTGCTATAAAATTTCTGGCTTAGACCTCAAAGAAGACGACAGCATGGAACTCTTGTCGGTCAGTAAGGAAGATAGGTTATATTTTTTAGAAGCATCAGCGCAGGCATTTAAGGGGAAAACAGTGCGTTCTGAAAGGAGATTTACAGCCAAACGCAAGGAAATCTGGGTTGATGTGATTTTCACTCCTGTGCTTTCACGTCAGCAAGAAGTTGAGTGTGTGGTATTTGGTGCTTTGGACATCTCTGAGCGCAAGAAAGCAGAGATGGAAGTAAGACATACCAAAGAACAGCTACAGAATATCTTTGATACCTTAGACGAAATATTTTGGTCTTATGATATTTCAAGAAAGAAATTACTCCTGTTATCTCCTGCATTTGAAAAGATTTTAGGGTATCGTGTAGCAGATTTTATCAAATATAGGGGAACTTTGCAATCTATCGTACATATAGAAGACCGTCCAACTTTCGAGGCGGCAATGCTCCAAGCAACGGAGCAAGGCAAAGAAGCTTATTTAGAATACAGGGTATATACCATTGATAATCAAGTAAGATGGGTACAGTCCCACATCAAGCCTTATTTTGGTGTTTCTCTTTCTTACCCTACTCAATTAGAAGGCTTTACCACAGATATTACCGCAAGAAAACAAGCAGAATTAGCACTTAAGGAATCTGAAGCTAACCTGCGAGCTACTTTTAACAGTAGCCGCCAGATTTTTTATTTGATAGATAAAAATTATAGAATAGAGGGTTTCAATAAGTTAGCTTATGAAAACGCCAAAGAGATTACAGGAATTATATTGAAACAAGGCGATTCTATCTTAGAACAGATGAATAAATGGGGCTTTGGGGAGTTTGCAGAGAATTTCATTAAAACACTTGGTGGTGAAGTCGTTACGTATGAAAAACGACTCAATGGACAAAGCCAAAGAGAGCAATGGTATGAGGTAACTTATTACCCTGTAACCAATGATTATGGTGTAATAGATAGAGTTGTATTTAATGCACAGAGCATTGCGGCGCGCAAAGAGGCAGAAAAGGCATTGGTAGAAAGTGAACGCAATTTTAGGTCGGTATTTGAGCAGGCAGCCGCAGGCATATTTCAGTTGGACTTTGACAAAAACGTCATTCAGTGCAATGATACTTTTAGCAATATGATAGGCTATTCTTTGGACGAAATCAAAGGCAAAGGGCTTTGGGCTATTATACAACCTGATTATGCTTCAGAGGCAGAGCAGGTATTCGACCAAGTAGTCAGAGAAGAATTGGAGAGTTTTAGGGCTGAAAGTCGCTATTTGCACAAAGACGGTCATGTAGTTTGGGTATTGGTAACTATTTCTTTGGTCAGAGATATTAATGAAAGACCTAAGTATATTTTGGGTATTGTACAGAATATCACAGAGTTAAAACGAATGCAAGAAGACCTTATTTTTAAGAAAAATGAGTTGGATACCTTCTTGTATCGCACCCCACATGACTTACGAGGTCCTGTGGCTACCCTTAAAGGGCTAAACTCCATTGTAAAATTAGAAGTACAAGAACCATCAATAGGAGCTTACCTAAAAAATATGGAACGTACTGTTAATCAGTTAGATAATATTATTACTAATTTGATGGAAATTACCAAAATTAAGGAATCCGAAATCATCAAAGAAGTAGTAGATTTTCATGCTGTGATTAATGATTGTATTAATGCAGTAAGAGAGTTGCCCAAATTTGCTCAAGTAGATTTCAGGACACATATCAACGTCAAACAGAATATCCGCAGTGATATAGGTTTGTTGCGTATTATTCTCCAAAACTTGATAGAAAATGCCATCAATTATGCGCGCAATCGCGTGGATTCATTTGTAGATATTACCGTTGAGGAAACGGACTTTGGCAATATCAAGCTCATTGTCGCTGATAATGGCGAGGGAATACCTGAACAGTATCAAGGCAAAATTTTTAATATGTTTTTTAGAGGTACAGAGAGTTCAAAAGGCTCTGGATTAGGACTTTATATTCTGAAAAATGCCTTAGACAAACTCAATGGTACTATCAATGTAGAGAGTGCGTATGGAAAAGGGAGTAAGTTTACGGTATTTTTGCCAAAATAAGCTCAATCCTGCACTGTTAGCTCTATTTCTTGGATAGTAGCAATGACAAAATTATTGTATCTTGCCTCCTCGTCAGTATAAATAAGTCGAATCTCCGCTAATTGTAACATTTCTAAAATTGCCAAGAAATTAAACACAACAGCGATTTTAGAGGGATTTTCTGCAATAATTTCTTCAAAAGAAAGCACCTTTTGATTTGTCAAAAGTATTTTTATGTTGGTTTTCTGCCCCTCAATAGTAAACGGATAAGGAGTAATTTGGTGAATGGGCTTATTTTGCTCTTCTTCCAGTCTTTTCATTACTTTCTGATAGGCAGAGAGTAGTTTGTACAAGTCCAAGTCTTCTAATTCGGCTTCTTTATCAGCTATTTCGGCTATTTTTTTTATTTCTGATACTGCATTGCCCCTTGTTTGCATTGCCAAACGGCGTTCTTCCATCTCTGCCAATATTCCTATCACAGATTTGTACTTTTTATATTCTAAGAGATGTTTGATTAGCTCATCTCTTGGGTCTATTTCTGCTCCTGTTGCATCTTTTTGGGGGCGCGGAAGGAGCATTTTGGCTTTGATACGCATGAGTGTTGCGGCTACCAGAATAAACTCGCTCGCAACTTCTATGTTCATCTGCTCCAATTGGTGTATGTATGCTAAGAAATCGCGCGTAATCTTTGCAATAGGAATATCGTAAATATCCAATTCGTCTCGCTCTATAAAAAAAAGCAAGAGGTCAAAAGGACCCTCAAATAGCGGTAATTTAATGGCAAAAGACATATTATTTATTTGAATATTTACTTAAGTAATTTTGCAAATTAAAGCGTTCTTTCGCCCCTATCTAAATCTTTCAATTGCATTGCGCCCCCAGAGGGGAAAGACTTGCTGTAAATCTGTATTTTAGCTCCCTT
>JALOMS010000494.1 GCA_025455345.1 Thermoflexibacter sp.
GATAAGGATCCCTGGTTCTGATGGGTCAGCTTTGATTTCATGTTTCCGGTAAATCGACGGAACAAGTGTATAAAATAAACAACTGTATTACGCTACAAGAGCGCCAAAAATATAAATTTAGTGTTGAACTAACCGTCAATTATACAATGAAATAATGAACCAAGTAAAACTCGAAGCCTTTGAATATGACTTGATTATTAACAATGAAACAAACAATTTTAGAGTAAATGCGATACTTGAAGCGATAACAGAACTAAACAACTTTGTAATAAAAGAATATAAATATTTATATCCAACAGTGACAGAAGTATTAAAACGAGAAAAAAATATATTTCAAATACTACAAGAAAAATTCCTCGATAGTGAAGATGACGAGCAAATAATTGCTTTATCAGAAGCCGATTTAGGTAAAACAGGCGTTAAATTATTAGAAAAAATGAGCCTTTTGGTAGATACCAAAAAGTTTATTCTAAACACAATATATAGAAGTCTTGCAATATATGACCATGATAAACCCTATCAAATAGGCAAAAATATTGGTTATGATAAGGTTTATATAAATGTAGCATTAGTTTTATTTTGTTATTTAAAAAGAAATGAAATTTTGGAGGTTTTTTACACACGGGCATCGAAAGGCGTAATCATACAAGACAAAGCCAGAGAAGCCCACACGTACATCATAGGAGCATCAAAAAGCGGAAAATCCGAACTTATCAAGGATTTGATTTTTTCCGATTTCGAGAGAGAAAACAAGTCAGTTATTTTGATTGAACCGCACGGAGATTTAGCCGAGCAAGTCGCAAAACTGAAAGGAAAAAACAACGACAATTTAGTTTATATAGACTTTACACTTGACCCCGAAAAAACACCCGTACTCAATCCATTTGACATCACAGACCGCAGTTCTGAAAACATAGAAATACAAGCACAGGCTTTAATAGATGCGTTTGAGGACATTTTAGGGTCAGAGTTTTCTACCCAAATGGAGGAACTTTTAGGGGCGACCATTAGAACGCTGATGCAGACAGGAAAGGGCGATTTTTGGGAGTTACGCCGTTTTATGGACGACGAAAACAACAGCGACTTGATAACCGCAGGCAAGGCAAGCCCGAACCCAAAAGACCGCCTATTTTTCAATGATGGGAGCTTTAACCAACAAAGCTATAAACCGACCAAAAACAGCCTTAAATCTAAGATAGGAACATATTTAGGGTATGCAGTATTCAGGAACTTCACAACAGGCAAAAGCACCATTGATTTAAAGAAACTTACAGACGGCAAAATGTGGGTAATATTCAATCTATCAAAGGGGAATATCGGTAAAAAAGTCAGTCCAATTTTGGGGCGTTTTGTCATTGCATCATTACAAAATATCATACTACAAAGAGCCAAAACCACCCACCGCACACCCGTTTATTTATACATTGACGAGTTCCAAAATTACACAAGCGAAACAATCGAGGAGATTTTCAGCGAATCGAGAAAATACGGGTTTCATTTGACAGTCGCCCACCAAAACACAGGGCAACTTTTGGGCAAAATGAGAGATTTAATTTTCAGCAATACAAGCGTTAAAATCGTAGGAAGGAACGACACCGACCAACTAAAAAAGCTATCAAATCAGATACTTGTTGAGTTTGGGGAGTTGGACAAACTCACAACGGGCAAGTTTTACATGAGAGTTGAGAAGAACGAAGCCAAACCAATCCAAGTAGGTACAAAGCTACTTGATACCAAATACAGCATGACAGCCCAAGAGTGGGAGCAAGTCAAAGCGGTACAATTAGACAAATACTACACCAAAATAGAGCAACGAGAACCGCCCACCGTTTCAGAGCCAACAAGTGAGAAGTTTGATTTTAACCCGTCCGATACTGTATAAATGGTAATTTCAGAGAAAAAAGAGGAGATATTGACCCACTTAGCAAAGTACAAGTTTTTGACAGTTTCACAGCTTGAAACTTTGGGCGTTTCATCAAAGCAATATCTACAAAAGACACTCAAAATATTAAGAGAAACGAAGCTGACAAATAGGCTTGAATATGCTTTCACGGCTAAATTAGGCAAGTTTGAGGACATACATTTTTTGACAGCAAGAGCAGCCGCAGCGATAGCACAAGGGGGCATCATGGAAATTGAACAAATCCAAGTACCAAGCAACAGCCAACCAATATTTTATAATGATTATATCCATAGAATCAGGACGGTAGATTGTCAAATATCATTTGACTTGTGGACAGCAAAAACAGGGCGTACAAGCGTTTTTTATGAGTGTTATTTTCACAAGATAGGGAGCAACAGGAAAAAGGCACAGACGGGCGTTTTACAATCTAAAACAAGGCTTTATTTTGATAATGGTACATATTTTGAACCTGATGGGGTTTTTATGTATGAGAACGGACAAGGAGAAAAGACACTTGCAACGATTGAAATTTGTAACAACAGGGACACCAAAAAAATAGAAAACCAAGTAAAAAACCATCTTTTAGCGTTTCAGTTTGGACTTGCAAAAAAGAAATATGAACACGACAAAGGAAACTATATTTTGTTCGTATTTTCAGAACCCGACATAATGAAATTTACGATTGATAGATTATTGAAAAACCCAAATATAATGAAAGCAGAGCCGTTTTTATTATTCAAATCTCTTGACCGATTAGACCCATTTGGGGCAAATTGGGTAACACTCACGGGCGAACTTGTGGGGTTAAAATAATGTTAAAATAAAGTAAAATAAAACAAATATAAAAACATGATAAAATTAAAAGTAAAACACGAAGACGGTTTTAATCTTACAGTATTACAATTCTTACTTCAAGGCGATGTTCTTTTGGCTGTTTGTGTAGATGCAAATGGTTTGATAGATACTTATGATGCTACTACTTTAAAAGTGATAGACCTTGAATAAAGCATTTTTGCTATATTGCACCGCTTTATTTTTTAATTCTTGATACATGAATTGATTAGACAACCTTATTTGAGTGCTTTTATTGCTTTTTTTCCTTGTATTCATAACGAAACAGCTTGCTTGACGCAATGAACCAAGAAAGAGTAAAAAACCCAAAAGGTAGAATTTCAAACGGTACAGAAAAAAGCCTTAGCCCCTTCCGAGGGGCTTTGTTTTTTAGGAAAAAAAAGTCTGATTGGCGAATTTACAAGGCTTAAATAATTTGCTATTTGTAGCTATACCAATATAATCAAGGGGCAACATTAAACCCCAAGATTATGATTTACACAGAGCAATTATTGATTACTAATGTATTATTAGCAATCCAAGAGCGACACAATGCGATTAACAAGGCAAGACGTAAGGCACAGCGTAAAGTTGTAGTATTACAATCACTTGACCCCGACACCGCAGACACGGCACTACATGAGTTACAAGAGCAGAACCACCAATCATCACAGCTTGATTATTTGGTACAATCAACCCTTGATTATATCAACGGAGAGATAACCAACGGACAATTAAAGCAGATATTGGCACATGAAAAAGAACAAAAAATCATTCTCAATTAGGTTCTAAGGTTGCAAGAAGTCAGTTTTTTTCTGACTTCTTACCTTAATTACTTGCATAATTTTTACCATGCCATACGGTACAGAAAACCTACTTTTTATTTTTGGATTACTTTGATTTTGCATACTGGTAGCGAGTTTTGGGAGAGATAAAAAATAAATCCGCTTGAAATAGGTTTAAAATCGAAAATGCGAGCCGTTTATGGTCTAATTGGTACAATGTGCCGAAAACGACTATAAACGGCTCGCATTTTCGATTTTAGGGCGGTTTTAAGCACCATCTGAGAGGGTAAAAATGAGGGAGGGGGCGGGCGGAACAGGGGGAGGGAGAAAAAACAATCCAATTACGAAAACTCAAAAATCCATTTTTTGCCCAAAAATTCAAAATACCTTTATTTTTAGTAATTTTTTTTTAAATAACTAATCAAAAAAATCTCTCTCTCGTGCGTGTGTTTTGAGAGAGAGTTTTTAATAATAGTTTTTAAAAAGGTTTTAGGGCTTCGTAAACCCTTTAAAATCAATGGTTTACGCTATGCTATTGTAAGGAAAACAGGGTTCTATTGTAAGGAAAACAGGGTTCTATTGTAAGGAAAACAGGGTTCTATTGTAAGGAAAACAGGGCTATTGTAAGGAAAACAGGGCTATTGTAAGTGAAACAGGGCTATTGTAAGTGAAACAGGGCTATTGTAAGTGAAACAGGGCTATTGTAAGTGAAACAGGGCTATTGTAAGTGTAAAAACGAGTATTAATATAAAACTTACAATTGTAAGTCTAAAATTTAAACTTACAATTGTCTTGATTTTTTATTTACTTTGTCTATCAATATCATAATTATTCAAAATCCTTACCGATGGCAAAGACAAAACAGCTACAAAAAAGTAATCCTTACTTAGTCGTGCAAGATAATGAGTTTATAAATTTTAGGCATACGCTAACCATGCAAGAAGCCAGAGTATTCTTGTCAGTGGTTGCACAGGTTGAAAAAGATGATGAAGAGTTTAAAATTTACAAAATTGATATTGATAAGTTCGTGGAAGCCGTAGGGCTTAAAAGAAAGGATATGCACGAAGAACTAAAAAAAGTATCTGACCAACTAACCAGTAAAAAATTCAGAAGAGAGGGAGAAGACGGTAGTTTTTTGATTACTAATTATATCAGTAGTGCAGAATATAAAAGCGGTGAGGGTTTTGTAGAACTCACATTTGACCCAAAATTGAAGCCCTATTTATTAGGTTTAAAAACAAAATTTACTCAATATGATATTAGAAATATACTTGCGTTAAGGTCTATATTCTCAATTTTATTGTTTCAATTTTTGAAGCAATTTGAGAAAATAGGAGAGAGAACATTTAATTTAATTGATTTAAAATATAAACTCAATGTAGATGATAAATATAAAAATTATGCTCATTTTAGAATCTATGTATTAGAAATAGCACAAAGAGAAATAAAGGAAAATTGTGATATTTATTTTGAGTATGAAGAGTTAAAACAAGGTAAAAGGGTTACAGGGATTAAATTTTTTATCTATCCACAAACACCGCCACGGGAACAAATCAAAGGGATAGAAGAGCCGAAGCAATCAGAGCCACCCGAAAGCCCCAAAGTCCAAGATATAGATTTTGAGGAAGTCCAAGAGCCACAGCGACCACCACAACCGCAGAGCATCACAACGCCACCACCAACCGCACCAAATACGCCAAGTATGGCAATGATTCGGGAGTTAGGAGAAAAGGCAGTATTTACGCCTGAGCAAGTCGCAGAGATAGTAGATTATTTTGATAATGACTATGTGAAAACATGGGAAGCCCTCAAAGGATATACAGATTTAAAAGCACAAAATCACCCAATAGAAAGACCACTTGCATACATTTTTAAATCAAAAGGTTTAGGGCTTGGATTATGGGAGAGCCAACAAAAGAAAGTCAAAACCGCCCAAGATAAGCAACTCAAAGGACTACTTGAAAATATACAAAATGAGTACAGACAACGAAGAAAGGAGCAATATTTGAAACTATACAACGAAGCCACAGAAGAAGAGAAAAAGACAGCTTTGACATTGATAAACGAAGAGCCAAACAATACTATCAACGGCAGGAATATTGCAATAAATCAAACAACAAACCAACTTAATAATTTTGGAATAGAACAGGCTGGAGAAATGTTTGCAGAATCAAAAAGACAAGGTAGAAACTACCGACAAGGAAAATACAGGAACTACATTTTTGATAAACACGGCATCCAAATCAATTTTGATAAAAATGATGAAGTAATATTTTGAGGACTATTCGAGGACCAAAACGAAGAGCCACCGCAGACCATCGAAACGGCAACACTTGAAAAACCCACTACTCCCCTGCCCCAAGTTCAAGAGCAGAGCGAGCCGACACCATCCGAAAATTTCGCAACAAACGAAAATGAAAAACTTGAAGAGATAGAGGAAGTCGAAACGCCCAAGAGTATAAACAAATTTTTCAATAAATTCTTCAGATAAATTTAAACCAGGGATAACCAAACGCCAGGATAAAACCAAGACCCCCACACCCCGAAAAGTGAGGGGTTTATTTTGTCAATTTTCAAAAAATGACTCTATACTAATAGATATATACTAAATTTACTTTTAACTTGTGATATTATAAGAGATTATTATACTAAACAGGTATATAATAAACTGATAGTCAAATACTTGCAGGTTATATTGACATACAAATAAATATACAAATAAATAGATAAATAAAACTATGGGATTATTCGATTTTTGGAAAAAGAAACCAACACCAACACCCCCACCGCCCACCGTTCAAGAGGTAAAACAAGAGAAGAAAGAACCAATACAAGAAGCACCCAAAGAGCAAAAAGAGCAAAATCCAAAAAATGTCTTTATCTCCTCAATGGACGACCACATAAAAAAGAATAAAGAACAGTTACTTGACTATTTAGAGAACGGGAATGAGAAAACAGAAGGGTATCATATAAACGAATTTAACGAGTTATTTAATCCATACAGGGATTTAATAAATAGAATTTTAGAAGAAAAAGGTGTT
>JALOMS010000495.1 GCA_025455345.1 Thermoflexibacter sp.
CAAAGACTTTTCCAGCCCTTTCCACCAAAATTTGGCGATTGAAGTGCTTTTCGGGGTACTCGTCTTGCAACTCGAAAAGAATCGCAGAAAGTAAGTTATATTCTTCATTATCAGGTAGATTAGAAATTTTATCTAAACTATTGATAATGCGGTCTTTCATTTCGTTGGCGGCATCTTTGGTGAACGTAACCGCCAAGATATGTTTGAAATAATCTGACTTGAAGGAAGGAAATGCGGGCGCGCAAAGCACCAATTTGAGGTACTCCTTCGTAAGGGTGAAGGTCTTGCCCGACCCTGCGGAACTGCGGTATATGTTGAATTTTTTTTGCAAAGGTTTTATAATGATGAATTATAAATTATTAATTATGAATGAGTTGTGTTTTATAAACTTCCTGAATCCTCCCAATTAGACCAATGTGTATTTGGTTTTAATGTTGGCAAATAATAAGAAATATCTCCCATTGCTATTACTTTGGCTATTTGTTGCCAAGTTTCATAAGAACTTGGGCGATTGTCATTCCACATTTCTTGGTTCATTATTGCTCTTGATTCTTCTGATACTTTAACCAATTCCGTAAAATCTTTTAAATTCATTCCGCCCAAACCAGTCAAGTTTTTGTTGAAATCATAGACTTCTTTTATTTTCTCGTCTGACATAGGAGGGTTTGAGTCAAAATCAAAATCTTTGTGAAACCACTCGTCAAGTACCAATATTTTTCTCAAATCTTTGGGAATACGTGCATATAATTCTTCATCAGTAGCTCTAAAAAGTTCTCTATGTTGAGTAACTAAAAGGCGACCGACTTCTTCTATTCTTATTTCATTAGGTGTATATTCTTTTAACTCTATTCCTGCGGCAATGTACTCCTCTTTTAAATGAGTTAAAGGAATTTTATTTCCTCTGATAATCCACTCATTTGCAGTTGGTTTCAACGCCTCGCTTTCTACTGTTTGTAAAAATTGTTCATCATCAATTGGGCTAATTTCATAACAATCTACCAACTGTCCCTCGTATGAATCGAGATGAATCAAGCAATTTCCATAATGATACAATTCGAGATTGATGAAACCATTTCTGGGATTGTACCCAAGTCTTTCTACAATAATTGCCCATTGTTCTGATAAACTGCGAAATACATTTAAACGAACATCTATGAGAAAAGAATAAGGATGTCCAAGGGAAACAAACTCATCATAGTAAAGACGTGAAGTATTATCAAGAATTTGCAATATGTATTTTTCTGTAAGCATTGTTTTATATTTAATATGCTTGACTATGAGCTAATTAAATTTTTTTTTGATATTTATTAAGTAGATTTTCCAACCAGCAATTTAGCAAAATTTTTTGATTTGGCACAAAATAAAATGCTTCACAAAATAATCTATGTCATTTCTTTTTACTTCTTCCTTAATCCTGCTATTAAGGATTAAAAGATTAATTTATTTTTTGTTGTTCTTAGTTCTTTGTAAACAAGTAAGTTGGGCAAAGAATCCTTTGGAAACGCTTAACATATTGGATGCTGCCAAGCAAAAGCTCGTAAGTGTCAAAGTCAGAGGTAAGGGAGGATATAATGGTCAATGCCTGAACTTGGAAATTAAGAATATAACAAATAAACAATTGACTATCAAAGTATTAGCAGGTACTATTTTTGATAATACTGAAGAATGGCAACAAGATTTGATGGTAGTAGAGGAGCAGGTCATTGCTTTACGACCTCAAAATACTGATTTGAAAAGCCTGCAAACTGTTTGTATCCAACCAAGTAATGGCTCTCCCGCCAAAGGGGTAAGTTTTCTCTTGTGGAAATTAGCAGAAGGTCATCTACTCAAATTAGCCCAATTGATGAGTGAAAAGAAATATTTTAATAGTATGGCGCAATCTGCTATTTGGGCTATTATCAATGGGAATGGGTTGGAAAATATTTATGGGGAAGATAGTCTGATGGTCAAAGAGTTATGTGCAATAGTTAGCGAAGCCACAGGACAGCCTTGTACTTCTAATAATTATAAAATGCGCCCTCATCAGATTACTTCTATCAGTACGAGTCTTGATGTTTTAGTGCCAGATTATGTCAAAAATGCTAATTTGACGCTATACAGGCGCAATGGGCAAGTTTTCCGTCAGCACTCTACGGGATTAGCTCTGCCTCCGGGATTCTATCGCTTCAAAATGGGGGTAAACCACACACTAAGTGATACTTCTACCTTTTATTTGAGGTTAGAAGAAAATGGAAGAATTATCAGTGAAAAAATAGTAAGCAAGCAAGATTCTGTTCCCGAACTCCAAAAAATGAAGGAAACAAGCCTTACTTATGATATTGATAATGAAGTAGAAGCGCGAATAGGCATCTATGATGAGAATGATAATCTCTATATCATGCTTGCTGATAAGAAGTTACTCAAAAAAGGCTTTCATAAAAGCGAATTTTTAGATGCAAAACGTGAACTTCCTTTGAATAAAAATTACTATTTTAAGGTAAAGAATAAAGAGAAAACCCTTGCCCAACAAAAAGTTTTATTGGACAGAGATGAAGCAAAAAAATACGCTCCTATTACCAAAAGAGGAACTTTTGCTTGCAAATTAGAGCAAGATATTACGAAAGCGAAATTGGCAGTATATGATAGTGAGGATAATATAGTTTGGGTAATTTTCGCAGATAGCAAGCTATACAAAGGAGGGAAGAGTTTTTCTTACGTATTCCAACACCAACAGGGAAGTGAGGCTAATTTTGTCATTAAGCTAACAGATGAAAAAGGAAATGTGGTTGCAAGTCAAGAAATAAAAGGCAAGTAATTATCAATGAGTTACTGAAAAAATCACAGACTTATTGAGTGGTTTTCCCAAAAGTATCAAAATTTGATAAAAGTTAAATATTGGTTTTTCAATAAATTAAAAACAAAAGTAAGCCTTTACAGAATATTAAAATTTGTAAAGGCTTGTTTTTCGGCTAAACACTAACTATAAAGAAATTCCTCTTTTCCACGGAATAAAATCGTCTTGTTTGAGTTGGACAGCTTTAGGCGTAATTTCACCACTTGCTATTCGAATAATAAAGTCCAAGAGTTCTGCTCCTTTGCTTTCTATGCTGTCTTCGCCTGTGATGATTGTTCCTGCATTGAAATCAATGATGTCATTCATTTTCTTGAAAAGTGTAGTATTGCTTGACATCTTAATCGTAGGAGCGATAGGATTGCCCGTAGGAGTGCCTAATCCTGTGGTAAATACAATGAGATTTGCTCCCGAACCTACTAATGCGGTTGTAGATTCTACATCATTACCCGGAGTACAAAGCAAATGCAAACCCGTTTTAGTAATTTGCTCTGTATAATCTAAAACGTCGCTAATAGGGGCTGTCCCTCCTTTTTTTGCCGCACCCGCTGATTTCATCGCATCTGTAATTAGTCCGTCTTTGATATTGCCGGGAGAAGGATTCATATCGAAACCCGAGCCTACGGATTGGGCTTTTTTACTATATACGCTCATCAGCTGCAAGAATTTTTCTGCACTTTCTTCTGTGATACATCTGTTTACTAATTCCTGCTCGACCCCATTGAGTTCTGGAAATTCTGATAATACCGTCGTTCCACCCAAAGCTACTATCAAGTCTGAAGCATAGCCCAGCGCAGGATTGGCAGAAATACCAGAAAACCCATCAGAACCACCACATTCCAGTCCTACCACTAACTTAGACAATGGTGCTGGTCGACGAGTCGTCTTATCGGCTTCTATCAAACCTATAAAAGTCTTTTTGACAGCTTCTGCGATAAGATGCTTTTCAGAAGGGCTTTTTTGTTGTTCTAAAAAGAAGATTGGTTTGTCTATATCAGGAGAAAATTTTTCCAAATATCTTTGTAAAATAGTGGTCTGTGCGTGTTGGCAACCTAAACTTAAAACAGTAGCTCCAGCTACATTAGGATGTGCGATATAGCCCGCCAATAAGGCACAGAGCGCATCGGAGTCTTGGCGAGTGCCACCGCAACCTCCCTCATGTGTTAAAAATTTGATACCATCTACGTTAGGGAATATTCTCTTATTTTTAGTAGAAACTCCTTCTTCTAATACATCAATAGAAGCAATCTCTGCTGGAGCAAGTCCATTTTGGTAGTTTTTAATCAAGTTTTGTACATTTATTTGGTAAGAAATTCCCGTTTCATAGCCCAATTCTTTTTCTAAAATCTTCTGGATAGTATTAATATTTCTATTTTCACAAAATACCAAAGGTATCACCAGCCAATAATTCGCAGTGCCTACTTTCCCATTCTTTCTGTGGAAACCCATAAACGTCTTATCTTTCCAAGGACTTACATCGGGCATATCCCATTGTACTTGTTTATTTTTCTTTACATTTTCTTCCGCCTTGTGTTTTACATTTTGTGTAGTAATCGCCTGTCCACGCAAGATGGTCTGTGTAGCTTTACCAATAATTACTCCATACATTTTGATTTCGTCCCCTTCTTGCAAATCTCGAATAGCAAACTTATGCTTGGCTGTAATATTTTCTATGAGCTGATATTCCAATCCGTTCCACTGTACGGATTCTCCAGCTTTCAAATCACTTAATGCCACTATTACGTCATCGTTCTGATGTATTTTTAAGATTCGATTCATAAATTTTATTAAAAATGTTGATATAATACTTTATAATCGTGCGGCTTGGCGCGCCAGTAGCCTCCATTTACCTTTTTGTTTTTGCCAAACTAACAATACAGATAATTTGAGGTTTGCGGCTTGACCATTGTTAGATATCTGTGCTGTAAGGATATGCCTTACTAAAGCTACGTCTTTGACCACAGAAATAGACTGCTCTGAGAGGTCTAAGGTTATAAAATCAGATTTCCCACTGAGCAAAGCATCCATAAATGCCTTTTTATTTTCTATCAAACCACTGGAATGCCCATAACTTAACTCCTCAGCCGCAATAACATCTAAATTGGTTGGGGTAGGGTCTAAAAGTGCTTTTTTTAGCTCATCTATTGCTTGAGCCACTTTTTGTTCCTCTTTCTTATTTTGAGCAAAAGCGCAAAAAGAAAATGATAAAAGGAGAATTAAGAGTAACGAGATTTTCATTTTCATTTGATTTTGGAGAATAAGGTTAATCATTGACTTTGATGTATAGACTCTCTTCGGCATAAAAAAAACTCAAATTTTGATATTTTCTTATAAATTCCTGCAATTCTTTAGAGGTGCTAAACTGCTCTCTAATGTATTGGGAAAGGGGTAAGAGCCGTATTTTATTTTCTTTATTTTCAATTTTATACAAAAAGTAATTATCTGAAACTGTAAGATTAGTGCTGTCTTTTATCATTTTGATATTTAAGAAAGACGCATTGTCAATGATAGAAAGATAGCCTTTGAATTTCTTCTGTTCCAATGTCTTATCTTGTTTTCTATATGTATTTTCCGTAATTAAATAGGTAAACTCATCTTGTTTGCGAATATCAAAATTGTTAGGCTCTTCGGTCTGTCCTTCTTCTTTCCATACACCAATGAGGGTTTTATTGATAGGTATTTGGGGTTGGTCTATAGGAGTAACAGACTCATACGGACAAGCA
>JALOMS010000496.1 GCA_025455345.1 Thermoflexibacter sp.
AACTCATGTAGAAACCGTTACAAAGATTCGCTACAATGACAAAACGGGTACTCCTGCCATTATCTCCCAAGAAAAAGACCGTATGAAAGTCTTTTTTCACAAAGATGTTTATGCAATAGCACCAGGGCAAGCGGCTGTATTTTATGAAGGAAACGATGTTATCGGAGGAGGGTGGATTATGGAGAGTTTTAAGCAGGAAAAATAAAATTGTTCCATGTACTTACATAAAAAAAGGCTGTTTGTTGCAAAACAGCCTTTTTTTATGCACAAATCGTCTAAGTCATAAGCTTATTTTTTAGGGACAAACTCATTCCCTTTTAGCGCTAAAGTAACATCTTTCTCCGCCTCAATGATTCTTTTGGCAAATAAGTAGCGAGATTTATAGTAATTTCTCCAAGCAGGTGATGCCAAATCATCTATGACTATGCCTCTACGAGCCGCATGAATAAATTTGATTTCTTCCCCTTCATCAGAAATTACCATTGCGACATGACTAATTCTATAACTTTTTGTTTTCTTACTTTTATAGCCAAAGAATAACAAATCTCCTTTCCTCACATGCTCAAAAGCTACCTGCTCACCATGCGTTGCCTGTGCCATGCCTGCTGGAATCTTATACCCAAAATGTTCCATGATATAAGATGTAAAATTAGAACAGTCAAATCCTTTTTTGCTTCTTCCTCCTGAGCGATAGCGAGTCCCCAAAAACTTCTTTGCATACAAGGTAACGTCTTCTCTCAAAGACTCTAATGGTTCAAAATCAATACATTCAGTTGTTGGAGTTGGTACATAAGAAAGTACAAAAGTGGGAGGAGGGAGAAATGAAGATGGATTGCTAACCAGAATCATATCAGAGGAAGTCAAAGATGGTAGGAAAAGTGAGCCTTCTACTCTAATCGGTTGTTTTTTGAACTTGCTCCATACTTGGGTATGTCTCTCTTTGATTTGTGTTTTGAATTGATACACTACTTTATTGGTAAACGTACACCCACTACACAAGAAAGAAATTAGCAAGACAACTTTTAATTGCTTGATTATCAAATTCATAAATCCTAATTATATGGTTTATTAATAAGTTTTCAAAATTTTAGATTATCTATTTGATTGTGATACAAGTCTAAAATTATATCAACTTTTACAAAGCATGGACAAAATTAAGGTTTGACAGGTAAAAACAAAATTTTTAAGTTCAAAGAAAGGCTAAAGCTATATTTTATAACTATATGATTATCAATATTTTACTTAAAAACATAATTATTAAATACTGATAATCAATTGATTGTAAAGATTAAGTTATTTAACATTTTTTACAAAAAAACATCATCATATATCAGATAATGTGCTTTTTAGGACTAATTCCAGCTTTATTTTTTGTATCTATGATAGAAAAATAATAAAAAAAAGTACAAAACGTATTGCTATTGCCACGTTCTGTACGTCAAATAATAAAAAATGTCTTTTATTTTACACGTAACTTTCTTCCAATTTTCAATTTGGTAGAAGTATAAATACGATTGACTCTACATAGCGTTTTTGTAGAAATACCGTACATACGCGCTATTCCAGAAACTGTATCTCCTTTTTCTACTGTATGATAAACTACCTGTCTGCGATTAGTAAGGTGTTTGAAATGGTCAGGAGAAAGTCTAAATAAATTGGTTTTTATTTGATTATTCGAAAAATCATAAATTTCTGCCGGGTCAAAGGCATATCCTTGATAGCGAACTTCATAGTGCAGGTGAGGACCTGTACTTCTTCCTGTACTTCCACCCTTTCCTATTTCTTGTCCTGCTTTGATTTCTTGTCCGACTTCTACCAAAGACTTGCTCAGGTGGGCGTATAGGGTTTCTAATCCATTGTAGTGGCGCAGTACGATGTATCTTCCATATCCTCCTCTTACATAATTACTTATACGCACTATACCGTCAAAAGAGGCATAAACAGGGTCTCCAATATTCAAGTCCAAATCTACGCCGCCATGCCATCGATATCTACGGAAACCAAAATTAGAGGTAAGTTTGACACTTGCTAAAGGAGATGCCCAAAGTTGGTTGGTTGTGCTGTCAAAAAGTTGGATATCTAAAGAATCTTTGAAATTTTCTATGTTGTACTTATAGGGATTGATATTTTCAGAGTCCCAAATTGCGTAATAATTAGTGAGTGTAACCCATACACAATCAATGGCTAATTCCTCTGTTACCATCACTATTTTTTTCATTTCCACATCATAAAAGTTACTATTATCTTCTCTCATCAAAGATTTGGGTTCGTTCAAGTCTAAGGGTTTCTCATATACCTTTCTAATGAGGTCTTTGATATAAGTAGTATCTTTTTTGAAATCAGTTTTGGTGAGGTCTTTGAAGGTTTCTTCTATTTTCCTAATCTCTTCTTTGTCAGGGTCTAATTCTTCTATTGGCGAAGAACCTCCTGTTTTCTCTCCTTCTGCATTGTCTTTTAGTAGTATATTGGCATCATGCTGTCCGTTAGGATTAAGTAATAAGGAATCTTTTTTGGTATCTTCCTGATTAGAGGTTAGTTCTTTTCCCTTGAGAGAATCCAAACTTGAAGGAGTCCAAATTTTATTGATAATTTTGAGTTCTATGAAATCACCTACTCTTTGTCTAAATGACCTTTTCTTTTGTTGAGCAAAAGTATCTGTAAGGGTAAAAAATAGGAATAAGCAAAGAAAAACAAATAGAAATTGTAAAAACTTTTTCATAAAGTCATCTCCTAAGTTATATGATTTTGCCTATATAGTATAAGAAAATAATCTTTTAAACACTTGTTTATCAGTTTATATATCTATTAGGCATATTATATTTTCCTAATTAATCATCTGTTTTATGCTCATTATAAGCACGTAAAGCAAAAAAATAAAATGCTAAACTCCAAATAATAAGCAAGAAAGTTTATAGGATACCAAATTATTTTCCTCATTTTTAGTTATTTACACTTCAAAAATGAGGGAACCCTATTTTGCAATAGGATTAGTGTACTCCTTTGATTGCTAAAAATCTCTCCGCATCTAAGGCAGCCATACATCCTGTTCCTGCGGCTGTAACAGCCTGACGATAAACATTGTCTTGAGCATCTCCAGCCGCAAATACTCCTTCTATATTTGTTTTGGTAGTTCCTGCTACTGTTTTAATATACCCAGTATCGTCCATGTCCAAAAAGCCTTTGAATATTGATGTATTGGGTTGGTGTCCTATTGCTACAAAAAATCCTTTTACAGGAATTTCTGAAACTTGACCCGTTTGTGTATTTCGCACTCTTATTGCCTCTACCTCGTTTGTTCCCAAAACTTCTTCGGTTTCTGTATGCCACCAAATCTGAACATTGGGCAGGTTTTTGACGCGCTCTTGCATAAATTTGGAAGCACGCATCTCCCCTTTGCGTACCAATAGATGTACCTTTGTGCATAGTTTAGCCAGATAGCTTGCTTCTTCTGCGGCTGTATCACCCCCGCCTACCACAGCAACATCCATGCCTCTATAAAAATACCCATCACATACTGCACAAGCTGATACCCCATGACTATTGAGGCGTTGTTCGGAGGGTAATCCTAACCACTTAGCAGATGCGCCAGTAGCAATAATTATACTATACGCTTCAATTTCAATGGATTCATCTATTGTCGCTTTTAGGGGATAGGTATTAAAATCCACTGATGTAACCATACCATACCTAATATCTGTTCCAAAACGCTCTGCTTGAGCTTGGAAATCTATCATCATCGTAGGACCATTGATGCCTTTAGGATAACCTGGATAATTTTCCACCTCAGAGGTGATAGTAAGTTGTCCGCCTGGCTGTCCACCTTGATAAAGAATGGGACTCATTCCTGCCCTTGCCGCATAAATAGCCGCAGTATAACCCGCAGGTCCAGAGCCTATAATCAAACACTTAATAATTTCTTTTTCCATATATTATATTACTTAATAGAGATTTTGCTCTATGTCATCTTTCAATTTTTGGACTGCAAATCTATACAGAATGTTTTTGAATTACTATTTTTATGGTATTAAAATTACACTTGTGTAAGATAGAACAGCAAATTGAACGTTTTAAAATGATTTTATAACTTAACTTATTTTTAATCTTCATTAATGCTATTTATTCATTTTTATTTTGTAAATTTAGTTTTTAATACAAAAGAGTTTCATTTTTTTATCTTAGTGTCTTATTAATCAAACTATTTACAAATTGTTTAAATACCATTATCTTACATATA
>JALOMS010000497.1 GCA_025455345.1 Thermoflexibacter sp.
TCAGCACCGCCAACCATGTACTCATCTGGCAAATTTTTAAACAAAAACTTGGTAATCAAGCCAATTAATATAGCTTGCAAACTGCTACTTCCCCTAATTTCTTCTGAGGTTTTCTTTTTATTGAGTACATCTTTATAGCCCTTCCGATAGACAGGCTTCCCGTCTATGACCTCATAAATCAGAGCAGTAGGAATTTTTCTTGCTTTGACAGTTTTTACTTTTTCTTCGGTAATGAGCATGATTTTATTCGTCTATTTTCATGTAATTTACGTATTTTTTTGTTCTTTGTACAAAAAAATATATCCTTTTTAGAGGGCAAGTTTTTTTGGTTATTTGTCAGATAGTTATGAAACTTTTTAATAACTTGCCATCATGTCCAATTACTCAATCAAATATTTTCTAAGATAGTGGAAACAAAATCCTCAGTAAAGCCTTATTTGCAACTTATGCGCCCCGCCAATATCATTACAGCTATCGCAGATATTTTGGCAGGTATCTCCGTGAGTTTTTATTCTCCCTTTGCTACCATGATAGGAGCGGCATTACACGATTTTTGGCGAAGTTTTCGTATGACCTTTGAGTTGATAGATGCCTTTAGCTTGATGATAGCAACGATTGGCTTGTATGGGGGTGGGGTAGTCCTGAATGACTACTTTGATGCTGATTTGGACAAAGTAGAGCGACCAGAACGACCTATTCCAAGTGGTGCGGTTCCCAAAGAAAATGCCCTATTTTTAGGCGTTGGTCTGCTTGGTTTGGGGGTTATTTTCGCGCTTAAGGCATCCGTTTTGAGTGGAATTATTGCATTGATGGTAGCTCTATTAGCAGTTTTTTATGATTATAGAGGCAAACATATCGCTTGGTTTGCTCCCTTGAATATGGGCTTGTGCCGAGGAGGAAACTTGTTATTGGGAGCGAGTATTTTACCTAATAATGTATATAATTATTGGTGGCTTGCGCTTATTCCTATCGTTTATATTTCAGCAATTACACTGATAAGTAGGGGAGAAGTACATGGTGGTAGTAAAACTAACTTGAAAAAAGGTTTGATGATGTATTTGTTGGTCATTCTTTCTTTGTTAGGCTTGCTATATTTTTCAAGACATCAGTTTACAGTTATTCCCTTTTTATTTGTATTTGCCTATTTTATCTTTCCGCCCTTGATAAAAGCAATCAATGAGCCTAAACCTGAGCATATCAGGATAGCTGTAAAGAGTGGGGTAATTTCATTGATTTTAATGGACGCTACTTTGACAGTTATTTTTTCTAATATTTGGTTTGCACTGATAGTATTAGCCCTCTTGCCTATTTCCAGAGGCTTAGCCAAGAAATTTGCAGTAACATAATTCATTGATTATTAAGTAAATTGATAATTGATAATTGATAATTGATAATTGATAATTGATAATTGATAATTGATAATTGATAATTGATAATTGATTAAAACTTTATCTTAGCTCAAATTCTAATAGATACACTTCATTCGTAGCTTGGGTTCTTGTTGCTGGATTTAAGAAAGTAGGAGTGAGTTGGGTAACATGATATTTGTCAAAAGTCTTGAAAATATTTACATTCCCGTAGGTCTTCAGTTCCCCGAAGCCTAAGCTATCTGCATAGATGATATATTTTTTGTTTCTCTCCAATTTCTCTACCATTTCTTTGGTGTCATAATAAAAAGGCTGGATTTGTCCACTATAAAAATCAACCGTATGAATAAAAATATCTTTCCCATCTCCGCTTATTCTATGGAGTGCTACAAAGTTTTCTTTAGGAAAATCCTTTTGCGTTGAAAGGTATTTTCCTATCACGCTACCTGTCTGGTAATCAAATAGTGAAGGATAAAAATGTATGTTTAAGATAAAAAACACACCAATAATCGTAGAAAGAGATGGTAAAATAAGCCTTTGGAATCCAGTATTGCCCTTCAATCCTATATAAAAAGAATACATCAAAAGCAAAACTACGACTGTCCAAGCAAGTACGTTTTGCATGGGGAATACCCAAGTAGCAAAGAGAAGCCCTATAAGCCAAACTACGATTACGTTTGCCCATTGGACACCAAAAATTATTTTTTTAAATTTTTGATATTGAGGGTTTTGTAAAATCAAAAACACATATCTCGCTGTAAATATGGAGCTAAAAGGAATGATGATATTGATGTAATGAGGCAATTTGTATTGGGACATAGACAGGGCAATAAAGGGTAATAAAAAGCCTCCAAAAGTCAAATATTCTTTTTGGACATGAGGCATTGGGTATTGGGTATTGTCTATTTTGACAAATAATGATGTGATGACTTGTTTTGTTAAATCATAAAAAGCAAAAAATACCAACAAACCCCACGGTAAGACTGTCCAGATGTAGGTATGCACGAAAAAGAAAGGGTCAGAATCGTCCTGCCATACGTTTTCTCCTGTCAATCTCCCAAAACTTTGTTTCCAAAAATAAAAATATAATCCTGAAGTATTTTTTTGACCTTCTATGACTTTTTCTGGCTGTAAATCAAACTGTTGGTATAAGCCTATACACATAGGCAATAATACTAATCCTATGATGAATAATCCTAATAGCCATTGCCATCGGAAAAATAAACGAAACTGCTTAGTAAGCATAAAATGTACAGAAAAGGCTAATACTGGCACCATTAGCCCTATGGGACCTTTGGACAGCATAGCCAACCCAATACCTAAAAAGCCTAAAATCAGATTTTTATATTGTTTAAGTGCTATGTACTCTGCTATTTGCCATATTGCATAAATAGTCCAACCCATAAGCATCGTATCAGTACGCACATCATGGTTCATCAAGAAAACGCTAAAAGAAGACGCACAAAGCAATGCTGACAAAAAGGCAACTTTAGGCTGATAATAAAGTTTAGCCAGGCGATACGTAGAGAAAATACCTATCAGGCATACTAAGACAGGGATAATTCTATAAGTAAAATTATTTACTCCTATAAGTTTGAAAACCAATGCAGAAACCCAAAAAAGTAGGGGCGGCTTATCCAAATAATCTTCTCCTCTATGCAAGACTTCTAAAAAACTATTATTTTTAGACATTTCCAAAGAAATAGAAGCATATTGGGCGGCATCTATGTCCATGATGTCCAAAAACATTCCTACAATATAAACCAGCAAAATTCCCCCGATGGGCAAACAAACTTTCCAATATTGCATCATGAAAACATTTTTATACGTTGTATAATTTTTTGATAATGAATGATTTAACTCCTTGTAATTGCTTTTAGCCATCTGTCGGGTAGGTTTCCCTTGTTAGCCTCTTCGTAGTCTTGATAACTACATGGTATCAACGTTTTTCTATGATAACCCACAGTATCATCTCTCTGACTATCAGGCATTTCTATCCACCATTTTTCTGTTAAGATGCTTTTGTAGAATACCAATTCTAAGTTTTCTTGGAAAAAAGGTACGATGTACTTGACGTAAAAATTTTCACGCATGGGAAATTCTCCTTTGCGATAATAAAATCCTTCTATAAAATACCAAAGCATTACTGCTATTACTTCTGCGGTTTGTCCATTTTTGTCCAAATCAGCCCGATAGCCAAAAATTCCTAAAGAAGATAGCTTCTCATTTAAGCCTGCATACCATGCTAACTGCACAACTTCTTCACTTGTTAGTCCAAAATGAAAGGGATAATGCTGGGCAGGCGCATCATTTCTGCGTATGGTAGCGATGTCTATGCTCATCATATCAGCCATACGTATGATTGGCTCTGTATTGGGCAGGTTATTTCTAATTTCCCCTACGCTCAACAAGTCAAAATGAAGACTTTTGCTCATCTCCAATGCTTGATAACTATTCAGGTAATTTTGATAGCCTATCAAACCCAAATTAAATAAATAGTTGGGCTGATGAAGTAAGATTTTACTCACATATTTCTCTGAAAGATTAGGGCTTTCTTCTACTATATCTAGCTGTCTATCAAGCAATAATACATATATCATTTTCTCCAAATCTTGATAAGCGAGGTATTGCCCCAGAGCAAACTCATTGCCTCCGCCTATCAGTAGGGGTAAGATATTGGATTGCATCAGGAATTTGTTTACTTCGCTAATTTTGAGAACATTCTCGTGAAAATCATTCCCTAATCGTAAGTTCCCCAAGTCTAATATTCTATACCTCACACCACTTTTTTGTAAGCGAAATAGTTGGTGTCTTACAGCATTTGCTTCTCCGCCCAAGTTAATACCGACTAAGGCGATGTCCACCTG
>JALOMS010000498.1 GCA_025455345.1 Thermoflexibacter sp.
TGGGACGACCTATAAAGACTCTCTTGATGGCGTAGTCAATGCTTTTGACAGGGTGTATTTGGGAAAAACCATTGCAGGGTTCTACTATGGTATCAATCTCAGTGCGACATGGAAAGGATTTGACTTGTCTATTTTCTTCCAAGGCGTAGGTGATGTAGATAAAATCAATGGGCAACGTTGGGGTGGCGAAAGCATGAGTGGAACAGGGAATAACCAGTGGACAAGCGTACTCAATCGCTGGACACCACAAAACCCTTCTACGACCATGCCAAGGGCTGTACGCAATGACCCTGCGGGAAATAATAGATTTTCAAGCCGTTGGGTAGAAAGTGCCGCATTTATGCGTCTTAGAAACTTCCAATTGGGCTATAATGTGCCTAAAAGTGTTATGAACAAATTAGGAGTCATGGACAGGTGTAGAATCTTCTTCAGTGGCACTAATGTCTTTACATTTACCCAATGGTCAGGCATAGACCCTGAAAATGATATTTTGCCTCCTGCAAGAACATTCATGCTGGGGCTAACAGCAACGTTCTAATTTATTAATTACCAATTAGTAATGAGCAAATTGCTAATTGGTAATTTCCAAAAACTCACAACTTTAAAATTCATTACTCATAACTTAAATAAGTATGAAAAAACATAAAATAATTCTCTTTCTGACTTTTTTGCTTTCATTTGGTATCTATACTGCCTGTAACGAAAGCAATTTGGACTTGCAACCATTAAACTTGCAACCATTAACTCCCACGGAGGCTTCTTTTTTTACTGAAGAAATAGACTTTGACCGTACTTCCTTAGCTGTTTATGCCAAACTGACTGATTTTTATTGGTTTAATGCCAATAGTCCTATTCATGGCTTTTGGCAATTACCTGGCGATGATATAACTACCACAGGTACAGACGCTTATGAAGTATTCTTTAACTTACAACCTGCGGAAGGAAGATTAAATACTTTCTATCGTACTGCCTATCAGACTATTAACAGGGCTAATACACTCCTCGATAAGATTAATACTGTCAAAGATGGGGTATATAAAACCGCAGGTCTTAAAGATAGACACCGTGGGGAAGCATTATTTTTGAGAGGGTATATGTTCTTTCAATTGTGGAATTTCTACGGCACTTCACCTGTCATTACAGAGCGTATCCAAACCACAGACAAGACCAACAATCCCAGTTCCAAAGATACCGAACTCTTAGACCAAGCCATTAAAGACTTTACAGAAGCGGCAAATTTGCTACCTGACAGATGGGACGACGCTAATAGAGGGCGTGTTACTAAAAACTCTGCCAATGGTTTCTTAGGCAAGTCATTGGTATTCAGAGGTTCTTATAAAAAGGCAAGTGCAGACTTTATTGCCGCTATTGCCGCCTTCAACAAGGTTTCTGGGGCTTCCTTAGTACCTAATTTTGGGGACAATTTTGCTTTTGATAGAGAGAACAATGCTGAATCTTTGTTTGAGTTTCAGGCAAGTCAGCCAGGTGGCGGAGATAATGTATGGCTTTCTAATGATTTTGACAACAATGTAGGCTCTACTTCTGCTTATTGGGGTTGGTACGAAAACCATTGGAGTTTGTTTGGCGCACCTTATTACTTTGCTACACAGAAGTTAAGAGATGCTTTTGAAACTGGCGACCCAAGACGCGAGGTTACACTGCGAGGAAGTGATATCAGGAAATATGTAGCAAGGAATCAGTATTCACAATCTGGAGTAGGTTCGGTAAACAACCCTCGTATTTTGCGCTATGCTGATATTTTACTATTGCAAGCAGAAGCAATTTTGGAGTCTGGTGGCTCTACAACCGAAGCTATTGGGCTTATCAATCAGGTACGCACGAGAGCAAGGAGTATGGTAGCAGGCGGTGCCGTCCCTGCGAATAGAAATGCAGGAGAAACCAATCGTGCTACGATTATGCAGTGGATTATAGATGAGCGATTTATAGAGCTTGCGGGTGAAGAAGGACACCGTTGGCTTGACCTCAAACGCTGGCACGCCGCAGGCAAAATCAACTTGGCAAATTGGAATTTTAACTCTGCACGCTCAGATGCCCGCTTTGACATCAATAGAAATTTGCTATATCCTATTCCTCTGAATGAGATAGATTTGAACCCGAATGTAACACAAAACCCAGGCTATTAAAATTTGTATTTACATTTTCATACTAAGCAAGTTTGTCTTGCTATTTAATCTCGATAACAGCCTTTTTTTGGAAGGCTGTTATTTTTTTTTATCATTATTTCAATTTGCTTTGCCTACCTTGAGCAAGATTTGTGTATTGATATGATATTTATAAGTTTAATCCTTATATATGTAAGGAATTAGGCGAAATTAACGGACACCTTTAAAGTGTCAGTTAATTGACATTCAAAGTGTTATTTTTGTAATATTTTACTTTAATTTTGTTCAATTACTAAGTGGCATCATGCGTGATGATAGGCAGTTAAAAATCAAAAATAACCTTCAGACCTGTCAATAATTGCTTGATTTTCTCTTTTTCATCTATGCTTGCTGTACTTGCTTCTACAAATACTGTTTGCAGGAATTTGAGCTTTGGCAGATAGTTAGCAAATGACTTGACTTGCGTATTGTCCAGATAAATTTCGTGCAGATTTACCAATTTTTCTATTTCTGCGACCTTTTTGACTTCCATATTGCATAGAAAAAGGCGATAAACTTCCGTGGGGTTTCCAATAGCCTCATCAAATGATTGTACGACAGGCTTACTTTCTAACTCCTCCGCAGATAAAGATTGGGCATGAGCAAGGACGCTTTGCAATAAAAATAAGAAAAATAAAACTAAAAAAAGTACAATAGTTTGTACTTGTGATTGCTTTCTCATTTTCTAATACTTAAGGGGTAAAACAATTCTTTAATAAGGTTATCGCAATATTAGCAATCTCTTATATATAAACTAATATTCCCCTGTTAAATGTTTTGAGGAATGACTATTTTCTTTGTTTTATCCAAAATTTACTTTAAAATATACACAAAAAAGTCATTAGCAATATTGCCAATGACTTTTTGATAAGATAAGATTTAATAGTTTTATATAATTATGCAATCACTGCTTTTTCTTTGCTAACTGCACCGTTGGAGTGAGCCTTTATTTCTGGCTGGCTGGCGATTTCGGCATGGTGTAGATTGTAAGCATTCATACCATGTTCGTGGTAATCCAATCCTTCTATTTCTTCCTCTGGTGTTACTCTCAAGCCCATAATTTTCTTAATCACAAAGAAGAATAAGAACGCTGTGCCAAAGGCAGTAGCTCCGCAAGCCGCGACCCCAATCAATTGGGTTACAAACTGGCTCATGCCTGCTTTTGCACCAAATATTCCTACGGCAAGAGTACCAAAAATACCACAAACTAAGTGTACAGAAAGCGCACCTACAGGGTCGTCTATTTTCAATTTGTCAAACAATAAGACAGAAAATACAACTATCACTCCTGAAATCAATCCGATTAGGACAGAGTCCAATACGCCCATTTGGTCTGCACCTGCGGTAATACCTACTAAACCTGCTAAAATACCATTTAATACCATGCCCAAGTCATATTTCTTAGTGGTAAACATGATGGTCAAAGCGGCGGCTATCCCACCAGCGGCGGCGGCTAAAGAGGTCATTACCAATACTCTTGATGTAGCTCCTGGGTCTGCACTTAATACAGAACCACCATTGAAGCCAAACCAACCTAACCAAAGCATGAACGTTCCTAATACTGCTAAAGGCATACTGTGTCCTGAAATAGTATTTACTTTTTTGCCTTCATATTTGCCAATTCTTGAGCCGAGTAGGAGGATACCTGCCAATGCTCCCCAACCACCAACAGAGTGAACCAAGGTAGAACCAGCAAAATCCCAAAAGCCAAGTGTGTTTAACCAACCATAGCCCCATTTCCAGCTACCTATGATAGGATAAGTAATTGCAACAAATAGAATAGAGAAAACCATAAAACTATTGAGTTTTACTCTCTCAGCTACTGCACCAGATACGATAGTAGCACAAGTAGCGGCAAACATCCCTTGGAAAAGAAAATCAGTCCAAAAGGTATAACCCGGATTGTAAGCATTGGTTTCTCCACCTTCAGGCATATTCAATCCAAAACCAGCAAAACCAAAGAAGTCCATAGACTCACCAGCTTTGAAGCCCGGATACATCAAAGAAAAACCTAAAAAAGCATAGGTAAGTAAGCCAATACCAGGTATGAGGGTGTTTTTGAAAAGAACGTTGGTCGTATTTTTAGAGCGAGTAAGACCAGACTCCAAAGAAGCAAACCCAAGGTGCATGATGAAAACTAAGCCTGTAGAAACCATCATCCATACATTGTTTACTGTAAAAATTGCTTGTTCCATAATGAGTTAAATTAGATTTTGATTATGAATAGATTAATATTTTAGAATTTAAAAATTGCCGCCATACCAAAGGTAGTTTGCCCATTCTTTGTAAACTTCCCATCTGCGTCCATAAATTGTTGGGCTTCTTCGTTCCCTGCTCCTCCTATCTTTTTGAAGTTATCAATCCTTAATTCAGGTTTTAGGCTGAGCGCACCTCCTGCTAAGGAGATGTTGCCTGTAAATGTATAAGTCATTACATCAGTTCCTTCTCCGTTGGTGAGCAAAGCCCTTGCACCAGAGGTATTGTCAAAGTATTCTATGCGAGAGCCAAGCGTGAAAACATCAGAAAACTTGTAAGTAGCATAGAGATTTGCACCACCCCAATTCTTTACCTTGTCCGTATAAGAACCTCCCTGAAATTCACCTTTCAGTGAGCCATACATCAGCCAAGTACCTAACATGAATTTTTCGGAAATTTGGTAAGTTGCTACTAAGTCTAACACCCCAAACCAAGAAGTTGTGTCTTTGCCTGTTGCTCT
>JALOMS010000499.1 GCA_025455345.1 Thermoflexibacter sp.
AAACCCGCCGAGCAGGAAATGGTCAAAGCTTTTCTTGAAAATGAATTAGGCATTGAGCAGTTATTTACTCAAAACCTTTTAGATAGATAATGACTTACAGGCAGTTATATATTTTTGTGGAAGGCTCTGACGAGAAACGATTTATTGAAAGTGTTGTTAAACCCTTGTTTTTACAATATTATTCTGTTGTTATTCCTATTTTATACTCAGGATTAAAACAGCAAAACATTGTGAAGTTTATTCAAACTTTTGATAATCAACCCAATACAGATTATATCTTCCTTTGCGACTTAGATTCAAGAGGAAACATATTGTGTGTAACTCAACGCAAAGAAAAAGAGCAAGAGAAATACAGTAATTGCTTTGATAATTCCAGAATAATAGTGGTAAAAGAAGAAATAGAAAGTTGGTACTTAGCTGGAATTTCAGCAAAAAATTTAGGACTTTTTAAAATTAAGCCTTTTATGGATACAGAAGCAGTTGCAAAAGAGGATTTTGAAAGATTAATTCCTAAAAATTTCACAAGTAAAATTGATTTTATAATAGAAGTTCTTAAAGAATACAGTTTAGAAGAAAGCATGACTAAAAATGGCTCTCTTGCTTATTTTATTAGAAAGTTTGCTTTGCTACCATAAATCTTTTCTGTTCACCTTTCTCTCTCATTTTCTTTTCTTAACTTTGCTAAAAATTAGTTGCTCTTGGGTTTCAGACTTCCACGAAAGTTTGAAACCTTTGATTTTTAGATTTTTAGAAACAATCTCAAATAACTTCAAACAAGAAGTTTTAAAATTATGGTAGCCGAAAAAATACTTATCCTCGACTTTGGTTCGCAGTTTACCCAACTCATTGCGCGCCGTGTGCGTGAGCTGAACGTTTACTGCGAAATTCACCCATACAACCACTATCCTAAGCCAGACAGCACCGTCAAAGGCGTAATCCTTTCGGGTAGCCCAAGCTCGGTGAGGGAAGAAAATGCACCTGCTGTGGACTTGGCAGAGTTTCGCAAGCAGTTTCCTCTCTTGGGCGTGTGCTATGGAGCGCAACTCTTATCGCAAAAGAGTGGGGGAGAGGTACTTCCGTCTAACATCAGGGAGTACGGCAGAGCAAACCTGAACTTTCTAAAAGCTGACAATCAACTACTTGCAGGGCTTTCGCAAAACTCACAAGTTTGGATGTCGCACAGCGATACAATTGCGCGTATTCCTGCTGATTTTGAACTGATTGCAAGCACAGAAACGGTGCGGGTTGCGGCATTTCAGGCAAGTGGCGAGCAAACTTACGGAATCCAATTTCACCCCGAAGTTACGCACTCTTTGGAAGGTAAGAAGCTATTGGAAAACTTTGTGGTGGGGATTTGTGGCTGTAAGCAAGATTGGAATTCTGCTAATTTTATAGAAAGCACCGTACACGAACTCAAAGAAAAATTGGGCAATGACCAAGTAGTTTTGGGGCTATCTGGGGGCGTGGACTCTTCGGTTGCCGCTTTGTTGTTGCACAGGGCAATAGGGAAAAACCTGCATTGTATTTTCGTGGACAATGGTTTGCTCCGAAAAAATGAATTTGAAGAGGTGTTGCACTCTTACCAAGACTTAGGCTTGAATGTGAAAGGCGTAGATGCCAAAGCGCAGTTTTACAATGCCTTACATGGACTTTCTGACCCCGAAGCAAAGCGCAAGGCAATCGGTAGGGTTTTTATAGAAATATTTGACCACGAGGCGCACCAAATCCAAAACGTAAAATGGCTTGGACAAGGCACGATTTACCCTGATGTGATTGAATCTGTATCTGTTAAGGGACCTTCTGCTACCATTAAATCGCACCACAATGTAGGCGGTTTGCCTGACTACATGAAACTTTCGGTCGTAGAGCCTTTGCGCTCGCTTTTCAAAGACGAGGTTCGTAGGGTAGGGGAGGGGCTGGGCTTGCCTAAGCATATTTTGAATCGCCACCCCTTCCCAGGTCCTGGCTTGGCAATTAGGATTCTGGGGGAAATTACACCTGAAAAGGTGCATTTGCTCCAAGAGGCAGACCATATTTATATCCAAAACCTCAAAGAATCAGGCTGGTACGACAAAACTTGGCAGGCAGGAACTATCTTGCTCAACTCGCGCTCCGTAGGCGTAATGGGTGATGAGCGCACCTACGAACACGTGGTTGCTTTGCGCGCCGTACACAGCACAGACGGCATGACCGCAGACTGGGTACACCTGCCATACGAACTTTTGGCAAAAATCTCCAATGAAATCATCAATAAAGTGAAGGGAATCAACAGGGTAGTGTATGATATTAGCTCCAAGCCTCCTGCGACTATTGAGTGGGAATAATTATTTATTATTGAAAATATTTCTTTAAATATTTGCTTGTTTGTGATATTTTTGTAATTTTGTTTATATTTTATTTTTTTAACTACTTGTTTATGAACGAATTTGGAGATACTTGGACACAAGAGAAAATTGAAGTATTTATGAAGTATGTGCCTGCCTATCTAAAAATTATGCACGCTCAGATTACAAAACATGATTATGCAAAAAATTGGAAATTAATGTATTTTGATGGATTTGCAGGTTCTGGTGGCATATTGCAAGGAAGCGAGCAAAAATTCATTGAGGGAATAGCAACAAGAGTATTAGCAATTGATGACCCAAGAAGTTTTGATTTATACTATTTTGTTGAATTTGATAAACATAATGCAGAATTGTTAACCAAATTCATACAAAGTCATTTTCTTGATAAAAATGCTCATGTTGCCAATGCAGATTTTAATACTAAGATTATTGACTTTGAGAAATTTCTAAGAGCTAAGGGGAAAAATTATAAAGTCCTTTCATTAATTGACCCTTATGGAATGTCAGTCAAATGGAGTTCAATTGAAATTTTGAAAAACCTTTCAATTGATATGTGGATTTTAGTACCTACTGGAATAGGAGTAAATAGATTATTGAAAAATGATGGCGAAATCAATGATTCATGGTTAAATAAATTGAAGAATTTTTTGGGATTATCAGAGCAGGAAATCAAAGAAACTTTCTACAAAACAGAGAAAACAACTACCTTATTTGGGGAGGAAACAAGAATTAGAAAAGAAGAAGAGGCTATTGAGAAAGCACATCAATTATACAAAACTAAGTTAAAAACAATTTTTAAATATGTTTCTGACTCCTTTGTAATGAGAAACTCAAATAATTCAATTTTATATCACTTCCTTTTAGTATCTAATAATGAGCCAGCTGTAAAAATTGCAAACGATATAATAGATAAAAAACAAGGAATAACAAAACTACAAAAATGGCACAGTCAAGCATAGAATGGACATCACATACTTGGAATCCTGTAACAGGTTGCACAAAAATTTCGGCAGGTTGTAAGTTCTGCTATGCAGAAATCATGTCAAGGCGTTTAAAAGCAATGGGGGTGGAAAAATACGAGCAGGGATTTAAAACTACACTACATGAAGATTCTTTAATGATTCCTTACACGTGGAAATCTCCCAAAACTATTTTTGTAAATTCTATGAGTGATTTATTTCATAAAGATGTCCCTATAGAGTTTATTCAAAAAGTTTTTAAAGTTATGAAAGAAAATCCCAAACATACCTTCCAAGTTCTAACAAAAAGGGGAGATTTATTAGCCAAATATGACAAGCAAGGACTCTTAGATTGGCAACCTAATATTTGGATGGGCGTTTCTGTTGAAGAAAAAAAATGCGAAGATAGAATAGATTATTTAAGAGGAACAAAAGCCCACATCAAATTTTTATCTTGTGAACCTCTTATTTCTCCTTTACCTAATCTAAATCTAAAAAATATTGACTGGGTAATTGTAGGTGGGGAAAGTGGTAAGGGAGCAATTCGTCCAATGAAAGAAGAATGGGTTTTAGACATCAAAAAGCAATGCGAGATTGTCAAAGTTGCTTTTTTCTTTAAACAATGGGGAGGTAAAAATAAGAAAAAAACTGGACGTTTATTAGAAGGACGTACTTATGACGGAGTCCCACAAGCACAGACGGCATGACGGCAGACTGGGTACACCTGCCATACGAACTTTTGGCAAAAATCTCCAACGAAATCATCAATAAAGTGAAGGAAATCAACAAGGTAGTGTATGACATTAGCTCTAAACCACCAGCCACAATAGAGTGGGAGTAGGCTTTGGCATTAAATATATTAGAAAATCTAAAACTATTCGATTACCTCTTTTAAGGTTTTCCAAATAGTTTCTGCGACGATTTTATG